>RFVJ01000379.1 GCA_009928125.1 Betaproteobacteria bacterium | reverse complement strand
CACGGTATTCAGAATTACAACATGTGGCAACGGCTAATTTCTTGGTTCAAATCTGCGAGCACTGCGCAGGCTTCAGTGCCTGCTCAAACGCCTGCCGAGTTTGACCAGCCACCGCCTCTTGCCATGCCCTTTGATTTGGCAGCTTACCGCCAGTTCATGTGCGATGAGACCTATTTGTATCGCGCGTCTTACATTCAAAAACACGTGGACATTGAGGGCGCCGCGCACTACTCTGAAGCCTTGGCCAAGGGCTCGGTCATTGTAGTCTTTGTGCACCACGGCAGCTGGTTGCTGATGAACGGCGCCTTGCATCACATGTGCGGTGGCGCACCCATCACGTCCATTGCGTCACGTCGCAATTTGGAGTTCTGCACGCCCGAAGAAAAAGCGTTTTGGCTGGGTGTGCACAAGCGCTCAGCCGAAAGTTGCAATGCGCCTGTGATTTTTTACACCGACCAAAGTCCCATCGGCTCGGTGCGTTGGCTCAAGCAGCCGCACCATGTACTCACAGTGGCCCTCGATGTGCGCGAGCCCGCTGCCGACAAGCCCGAGCAACAGTTTGAGTTCATGGGGCAAACCATTTATTTGCAAACCGGCCCCGCCAAATTGGCCCAACTCACAGGCGCACAAGTGGTGCCGGCAGCCATTGAATACAACGCGCAAACGCAGCGGCATTTGCTCACCTTGTATCCCGCCATCGACCCCAACACCTGCACGCCAGAGCAGCTGACGCAAACCGCTCTGGATTGCATTGGCCCGAATGTGATGCGCGCACCCGAGCAACAGTTTTACGATTTGTTGGGCGCTTTGCAAACGCCGCAAAAGGCTTAGTTGGCTTGCCAGTGGTGTGGCAATTGCACAAAGCCTTGGTGCACACCAGGCTGCGTGACCACCACTGTTGCGGCTTGCAGCACCACGTCGTAGACATGCAGCGCACGCTCATCGAACAAATAGGCGCCCACTGAAAAACGGCCCTTCATCAGCGGCAGTTTTTCAAACACCACCGTGGCTTGGCCACGGCCTTGCGCATCGCGCGCAAGGGTGACGCCATCAAACAAGGTGTACGCGCTGGTAAAAATTTGGCCGTCGGGCAATGCAAAGCCGGTGGCAAACGTGGGGCAGGGCTGCGCCGGATCGGACTCAAACTTCACGGTGATGTGCACATCGCTTTGCAAACTGACCGCTTGCAACTCGCGACCCGCCACACCGTCCACACTGACTTCAATGCCTGTGATGCGGGTGAGGCCAGTTGGTGCAGTTGCAGGGTTTGTTGCGGCATCGGCCACTGAGGCAATCAATGCATTGGCATCTGACGGCAAGTCATCTTTTGCTTCAACTTTGTCAAGCCCTGCAGCCACTGAAGCGGCTGAATGCAAAGCACCATCGCCCCCTTCAGCTCGCAAGCTGTCGGTATACGCCGCCACCACAGCCGAAGCAGGCCCTTCCATTTGCACTTGCCCGTGGTCGAGCCACACCGCGCGGTCGCAAA
>RFVJ01000378.1 GCA_009928125.1 Betaproteobacteria bacterium | reverse complement strand
ATTGTCGGTTCCTAAAAAACTGGGTTGAACCCATACACCCCGTGCAATGCCAACTTGCTGCGATTTTTTTGTCCATTCATTTAAATGTGCGTTGTACTGGGGAACATACCTCGCTCCCTGACAGGCAACTCCCGAATTGAAGACGTGGAAATGAGTATCAACCCCATTTTTCAGCATGGATAAATTCATAAAATACATTTTAATTCGATGACTTGAACATCTTTCAATACCGCAACTGCATTCAGGAAACATTCAATGATCAAATTTTTGCAACGACAGGCATTGCGCATGGTCGCATTGGCCGCTATCACCACTGCTGTGGGCTCGCCATTTGCGATGGCGCAAGGGGCTTATCCTTCGAAGCCAATTACACTCGTTGTGACCTATCCGCCAGGTGGTGGTGCTGACGCGATGGCCAGGCTCATTGGCCCCAAAATGGGTGAAGCGCTGGGTCAATCGGTGGTCATCGAGAATAAACCGGGGGCGGGTGGTCAAATTGGTGCCGCCGCTGTGGCCAAAGCCGCGCCTGATGGCTATACCTTGATGCTTGATGCATCGTCATTCTCTGTTAATCCCTCACTTTATCCCAAGCTGCCCTACGACAGTGCCAAGGCCTTTCAGCCAGTGGGTGTCATTGCTTTGTTTCCAAATGTTGTTTTGGTCAACGCCAATTTCCCAGTTAAAAACATTGCAGAGTTGATTGGAGCCGCTGGCAAATCAAAGAATGCAGTGTCCTTTGCATCTTCTGGCAATGGTTCTGCCCAGCACCTGGCGGGTGCTTTGTTCGAGTCTGCTGCAAAAGTCGACATGGTTCACGTGCCTTACAAAGGCGGAGGCCCTGCGTTGAACGATGTGATTGGCGGTCAAGTCCCCTTATTTTTTGGCAATCTGGCCTCTACTTTGCAACATGTGCAATCGGGCAAGTTGAGAGCTCTGGCGGTGACCTCTGGGAGTCGTTCTTCTATCCTTCCAGATGTGCCTACATTGAGTGAATCTGGTCTTAAAGGAACAGAGATTTACGAATGGAATGCTGTTTTTGCGCCGGCCAACACCCCCGAGTTCGTGATGAAAAAATTGGCGACTGCATTCCAAATATCACGACTGAATAATTTTTGAGCGTGAGTCTATTTCTCAAACGCTGGACCTGATTCAGTTTTCATCAATGATTGATCTATTTCCGCAATTTGAATCATGCTTGTTGGCGGTCAACGGCGTTCAGATCAATGCACGCACGGGGGGGTCAGGTCCCCCGTTGCTTTTGTTGCATGGCCATCCTCAGACACATGCCATTTGGCATCGTGTTGCACCGGAATTGGCCAAGTCGCACACCGTGGTGATGACCGATTTGAGAGGCTACGGCGACTCATCAAAGCCACCAGGCGAACCCGATCATGGCAATTACTCAAAGCGGACGATGGCTTTGGATCAGTTGGCTGTGATGCAGCATCTGGGTTTCAAAACATTTGATGTGTTGGCTCACGATCGCGGTGCCAGAGTTG
>RFVJ01000377.1 GCA_009928125.1 Betaproteobacteria bacterium | reverse complement strand
ACCTTGCTGCAACAGGTACAAATGCTAATTTAGTTTCAATTGGTACGATCAGCCAAGGCGCGACAGGAACTGAAACTAATGTCATTACATTCAAGGCTCTCAATCCGAACGACTTTGTAACAGTTAATGGCCTCACTTTCACTGCTAGAGTAAACATGACAGCAAATGAAGTTGCTGCAGCATTCTCCAATATTGCATCAGGTGCTACTTCTGCAGCAGTAACATTAGCCAACCCTATTGCAGCAAATTTCGGAAAATTCTCTGGCACGTTTACCGCTGGGTTTTCAACTGGACCTTCTACATCTTCAGGTACAGTTACCGCAACTTCAACAGTTGCCAACACCAACGTAACAGACTTAACTGTAAGTGGCGTATTACCTCATGCAGCGATCAATACAGTAGCGGGATCAACGGTAGCGGCTTCTACCGTATACGGTACTGTTACTTTGAATTCACAGAATACTTTCACTGTAAAACCAGGTGCTAAAGCATATGCCTCGGCTAATGCTCCAGCCGCAGACCCAACTTATGCTAACTTCACTGCATTGGGCTTTGAAGCTAAAACAATCAATGCCAAAAACATTGGTCGCCTTAATTTCCAAGTTGGTCCAGCTGCCAATCAATTGATTTCAATTGATTTGGCAGATTTTGGTAAGAACGGTGACATCACTGGCCCTATTACCAGCGATCGCGCACCAACCAATTTGCTCACCGTTAACTCAGCCAATGATGTGATCATGAATGTGAACAAATCACTGGACCGTATTGCAGCCACCCGTGCCACCATGGGTGCTGTCATGAACCGCTTGGAGCACGTCATCGACAACTTGACCAATGTGGTCATGAACTCTGAAGCATCACGCAGTCAAATTGAAGATGCTGATTACGCCAAGGCCTCAACCGAGTTGGCCCGTACGCAAATCATGCAGCAAGCTGCCACTGCGGTGTTGGCACAAGCCAATACATCGCAGCAGACAGTGCTCAAGTTGTTGCAAGGTTAAGAGACCTTCTTGAATTAGCGGTAGCGCTGGTGCCCGAAGCCCTTTGGGGTTTCAAGCACTGGCTTTCGCTTGCAAGCAAAACGCTGCACGCTGTCGGTAATTTGACAAATTATCCTGCTTGATTAAATATTAAGTATTCAATTTAACATGGCACGGCCATTGCTAATCCTCTTGCACTTCAATGCACATGAGGCACTAGAAAGCAATGAGCTCCATACATTCTGCGCAATCCATACTGTGGCTAGACCCCGTACAGCCACTCGACGCGCCTGAGCACGCCCACCTAACGGCAGCGGGCCTGTCGGTTCGTTGCATCAGCACGCTAGACGAGCTCGAATCTGCACTCAGCCATGGCCAAGTCATGGCCTTGGTGATTCGGCACGATAGCCATCTGGATTTGCTGCAAAGCTGTCAAAACCTCATGCAGCGTGCCGCTTGTGCATTGCCAGTGGTCTGCCGCGTAGACCGCCGCAATTTAGAACTGGCCGTTCAAGCCAT
>RFVJ01000376.1 GCA_009928125.1 Betaproteobacteria bacterium | reverse complement strand
TGAAGGCAGTTATCACGTCGGCCTTCACACCACCGCACAAATTCTTGCATTTAAAAGCGCTTAGGTTTTTCAAGTCCATTTGCGCGCATCATGACCTGCCCGGACATGATGAAATGATTAAATGATGGACAACACACTTTCACATCCACAGCATGCGGCTGTCGAAGCCCCTGTGGTTCATTACTTGCAGCAGACTTGGGAAAAGGCCGCCCAACTTCGCGCCTCCGACCTTCACTTCGAGCCTTTCGAACATTTTTACCGTGTCCGCTTGCGCATCGATGGCGTCTTGCAAGAAATTCCGCCACCACCCTACGAATTCAAAGACCAAATTGCTTCTCGCATCAAGGTGTTGGCCAAACTGGACATTGCAGAAAAGAGATTGCCACAAGATGGGCGCATGACAATTGGACTGCGCAATTTGCAACGCTTGAATTTAAGGGTCAGCACACTGCCTACTTTGTTTGGCGAGAAATTGGTGGTTCGCGTGTTGGCCACCGATCTGGCGCAATTGCAACTTGACCATTTAGGCTATGGTCCAGCGGAAAAACAGCGCATGCTCGAGGCCCTTCACAAAACACAAGGTCTCATTTTGGTCACGGGGCCCACAGGCGCGGGCAAATCGCAATCGCTTTATGCCTGCCTCCACCTTTTGAATCGGCCCGAAATCAACATTGCCACCGTCGAAGACCCTTCTGAAATTCAACTCAATGGCGTCAACCAAGTCAATGTGAAAGAACAAATTGGGTTGAACTTTGCCAGTTCACTCAAAGCCTTTCTCAGACAAGATCCCGACGTCATCATGCTTGGCGAAATCAGAGACCCTGAAACAGCCGACATTGCCATCAAAGCTTCACAAACAGGTCATTTGGTGATGTCGACTTTGCACACCAATGATGCAGCAGGTGCACTTGTTCGGCTTCGCAACATGGGCGTGGCGTCCTACAACTTGGCGGCCAGCATCAGCCTCATTTCTGCGCAAAGGTTGATTCGGCGCTTGTGTCTGCATTGCCGAAAACCCATGCATGTCTCGCACCAAGCCCTTCGCGAATTGGGCTTGCAAACGTCTTTCAAGGACTTGCCGTTTGAACCTGTTTTTTTCAACGCACAAGGCTGTTCGCAATGTCACAAAGGTTATTGGGGACGCATTGGATTGTTTGAGGTCATGACCATGAGCCCCAGCATGCAGCAATGCGTTTTAAATGACAGCAGCCATGTCCAACTGGCAACGCAAGCGCACAAAGAAGGTGTCCACTCGCTTCGACATGCCGGACTCATGCAAGCCGCCATGGGCATCACGTCAATGGCCGAAGTGCTCACCCAAACGGAGTGCATGGCATGAGCGCCTCAGCAGCCATGGAACGCGCTCTGAAAAGGCGTCAACCCCCTACGCAGGTTTCATTGCACCGCATTCCTGCCAAAACTTTGGCCGTCTTCACCCGCCAATGGTCGGCCCTGATGATTGCTGGCATTCCATTGGTACAGGCCTTTCAATTGCTTGGGC
>RFVJ01000375.1 GCA_009928125.1 Betaproteobacteria bacterium | reverse complement strand
TCGTTGGCTTTCTTGCCACTCATGACCCACAAGCTGGCGCCGCCAATCACGGTGTTTTGGGGCGAGCCCGCAACGTCGGGGTAGTAGGGCAGTGCACCAATGCCATAGGCAAACTTGCCATTGCGAACCACGTTACCGTAGAGCGCAGAAGAACCGGTGGCCATGGCACATTCACCCGACACGAAAGTGGCATCGGCGGCATTGCCGCGGCCTTTGTAAACGAACAAACCGCTCTTGGCCATGTTGGCCAAGTTTTCAATGTGTCGCACGTGCAAGGGCGTGTTGAAGCTCAGGCGAGCATCGATGCCGCGCATGCCATTGCCTTTGGTGGCGAACTCGGTGTTGTGCCAAGCCGAGAAACTCTCAAGCTGCGTCCAGCTGATCCAGCTGGTGGTGAAAGGGCACTTGTGGCCGCTGGCTTTCAATTTGGCTGCTGCCAAAGCCACTTCCGGCCAGGTTGTTGGGGGCTTCTCGGGGTCCATGCCCGCAGCCTTGAAGGCATCTTTGTTGTAGTGGAAGACGGGCGTGGAGCTGTTGAAGGGGAAGCTCAGCATTTGGCCGTTGGGTGCTGTGTAGTAGCCAGAGACGGCAGGCACGTAGGCGTCTTGGTCGAATTTGAGACCCGCGTCCTGCATCACTTTGCCGACTGGCACGATGGCCCCCTTGCTGGCCATCATGGTGGCGGTACCCACTTCAAACACTTGAAGGATGTGGGGCGCGTTGCCAGAACGGTAGGCTGCAATGGCAGCCGTCATGGACTCGTCGTAACCGCCTTTGAAGGTTGGCACAATTTTGTAATCTTTTTGACTGGCGTTGAAGTCTTTGGCCAGGTCATTGACCCACTCACCCAAGGCGCCACCCATGGAGTGCCACCATTGAATCTCGGTTTGGGCTTGTGCGCCCACGCTGAAGGCGGCAATGGCCAGTGCGGCCAGGGATTTTTTGTAATTCATAAGTACTCCTATTGTTGCGTCGTCGCCAGATGCGAGGACTGAATGCTATTACAGGGCCATGACCGTTTGGTGACAACCCGGGGTTTCCATGACGCAACTCAAATTGCGGGTCTGTCCCCACCTGCAGTGCGTGATTGACCCCCTGACGTAAAATCGGCCCAAATCTCATGAATGCACCTACCACCCTCCAACACCTGCTCCAAGCGGACGAATCCTCCCCTCGTTTGCGCGAAATTCCCTACAACTACACAAGCTTCTCCGACCGGGAAATTGTGATTCGTTTGTTGGGCTCTCGCGCCTGGGATCTTTTGAACCAGCTTCGGGATGAGCGCCGCACAGGTCGGTCCGCGCGCATGCTGTACGAAGTGTTGGGTGACATTTGGGTGGTTCAGCGCAATCCCTACCTGCAAGACGACTTGCTCGACAATCCCAACCGCCGCAAATTGCTGGTGGAAGCTTTGCATCATCGCCTTGGTGAAGTGCAAAAGCGACGCACCCCAGAAGCCGACGCTTTGCGCGATGACTTGGTGGGTGAATTGCTGGTGCTGGCCAA
>RFVJ01000374.1 GCA_009928125.1 Betaproteobacteria bacterium | reverse complement strand
CCACGGTCACGCCTAATTTTTCACCATCGATGTGCGTGAAGGCATGAATGACGGCACCTGCGGCAATGCGTGCATTCGCAATGACACAGTTGGGGCCAATGCGCACGCCTTCACCTAAGTGCACTTGGCCTTCAAACACACAGTTCACATCGATTTCCACATCGGCTTCGCAGGTCAATTCACCGCGCACATCCAAACGCGCAGGATCGGTCAAACGCACACCTTGCACCATCAGCGCGTTGGCTTGTTGCAATTGGAAAGCGCGTTCGAGTTGCGCCAATTGCTGCGGGCTGTTGACGCCCGTCACTTGCAATTCGTCTTGAATGCGGTGAGCCACCACCGTCACGCCGTCGACCACAGCCCACTTCACTACATCAGTGAGGTAGTACTCGCCTTGGGCGTTGTGGTTGTCGAGTTTGGCCAGCCATGTTTTGAGTTGGCGCGCAGGCACCGCCATGATGCCGCTGTAGACCTCTTGAATTTTCAGTTGCTCTGGGGTGGCGTCTTTTTGCTCCACGATGGCTTGCACGGTATCACCTTGCGCCGTGCGCACGATGCGACCGTAGCCTGTGGGGTTGGGCATGTCGAGGGTGAGCAAGGCCAAGCGATCTGCGCCTGCAGCGTGAACGCAAGCCATCAAAGCTTTCAGCGTGTCCGCTTGTGTCAAGGGCACGTCGCCCGACAACACCACCACCAAGCCGTCATCTGCCAACACAGGCACGGCCTGCTGCACGGCATGGCCAGTGCCCAACTGAGGTTCTTGCCTGACAAACTTCACCGCCAAACCAGAAGCCTGCTTGGCCACGGCGGCCTCCACCTCTTCAGCGCCATGACCGGTGATGACAACGGCAGATCGAGCTTGAAGCTGCGCAGCAGTTGCCAACACGTGGCCCAGCAGGGGCTTGCCCGCCAATCGCTGCAACACTTTGGGCAAACGGCTTTTCATCCGAGTACCCTTACCCGCCGCCATGACAACCACGTCCAAGGGCCGTTGAGGTGACAATGCTGATTGGTTTGTTGAGGTGTCCGACATGGCGAAAATTTCCTTCTGGGTACGAATTATCGCGGCTTCTGTGGCAGCTGTGGTGGTCAGTGCCAGCTTAAGTGGCTGCAGCGCCATCAAATTGGGCTACAACCAACTGCCCGAGATCAGTTCGTGGTGGCTCGACAACTACATCAACTTCACCGACACCCAAGCAACCCAAGCCAAGCAAGCCCTGAAAAAACTACATGCTTGGCACCGCAAAGAAGAGCTGCCTTTGCTGGCCGATTTGCTGGTGCAAGCTCAAAGCATGGCGCCGCAAAATATTTCAACCCAACAAGCTTGTGAGGTTTGGGGCAAGTTAGAAAAACGCATCGAGTCTGTCGCTCTGGAAAGCTCACGCTTGGCCACGCCCATTGTGTTGCAACTGACACCGCGGCAACTGCGTCATTTGGAAAAGCAGTGGACGGTAAAAAATGAAGAATGGAAAAAAGATTGGCTACAACCCAACGCCGATGACCGCTTGAAAAAACGCTTGGACGCCACC
>RFVJ01000373.1 GCA_009928125.1 Betaproteobacteria bacterium | reverse complement strand
CGCGCCATTGCCACGGTCACCTGCGAAGCTGCTCGTGTGCTGGGCAAAGACATCGGACAGTTGAAAGTGGGCGCACAAGCCGACGTTTGCATTTTGGATCCCGAAGCCAATTGGCAAGTGACCGCTGGCAATTTGCGCAGCCAAGGCAAGTTCACGCCTTTTGCGGGTTATGACTTGCCAGGGCGAGTGCAATACACCCTGGTCAGCGGACAAGTGGCCTATCACGCTTAACGATGCGTGCAGCCTTCAAATTGCTGCGTGGCATTTGGCACGTGTTGGTAGGGTGGGTGACCATTTATTTTCGGTTTCCACAACTGAGCCAGCAGCAACGTGATGCGCGCGTGCAAGTGTGGGCCATGCAGCTGTTGCGCATTTGGGGCATTGATTTGGAAGTGCGTGGGCAGCCTGTGATTGCGGGCCCAGCCTTGCTGGTTTGCAATCACATTTCTTGGTTGGACATTTTGGTCATCCATGCCACCAGGCATTGCCGCTTTGTGTCCAAGTCTGAGTTGCGAGGGTGGCCTGTATTAGGCACCTTGGCCACCGGCGGTGGCACCTTGTACATCGAACGTGCGCAGCGCAAAGATGCCATGCGCATGGTCAAGGACATGGCCCAGTCTTTGCGCAATGGCGACGTGTTGGCGGTGTTTCCTGAGGGCACCACAGGCGATGGCATTGGCATGCTGCCCTTTCATGCCAACCTCATTCAATCGGCCATTGAAGGCGAAGCGCCCATTCAACCGCTGGCTTTGCAATTTGTGGATTCGCAAGGCATCAGCATGGCAGCGCGGTACATCGACGATGACACCTTGTTGGGCTCGGTGTGGTCCACCTTGAATGCGCGCGGCTTGAAGGCGGTCGTTAACTTTGGTGACCTTCAGACGTCAAATGGCCGTGACAGGCGACAGTGGGCGGCATCGCTTCAGCAGGATGTGTTGGCGCTCAAAACGGCTTGTACCGCAAGGGTTTGAGCGACTTCAACCCGTGGCAAGTCTGGCGATTTCAAGCGCCTTAACCACGATGGGCATAAGCTCATAACTGAATGTGATTTCGCGTTTGACGCGGTTCGCTGAATAATGTCGCGCTAGGCCGCAGCAAATGCGCTGCGATGCATTGTTTTCTTACTTTATTCCCTTGACAGGAACCGCCATGAAACACTTCGTGAAGCTGATGAGTTGCCTCACTGCCAGCTTGCTATGCACCAGCGCCTTTGCGCAAACCGCAGCGCCCAGCGCCCTTCAAATTCGCAGCTGGGCTGCAGGCTGTGCCAATTGCCATGGCACCAACGGCGTTGCCGAACCAGGCCATGTGAGCTTGGCGGGCCAAAACGCCGATTTGATGCTGAAGAACCTGTTGGATTTCAAAGAGGGCCGTCGTCCCGCAACCCTCATGCATCAATTGGCCAAAGGCTATTCCGATGCAGAACTCAAAGCCATTGCGACTTACTTCGCAGCGCAAAAAAACTGAGCCCCAGAAAAGAGTCCGCATCATGAAAAGACGTCAATTTCTTCAATCAGCTTCCAGTGCTG
>RFVJ01000372.1 GCA_009928125.1 Betaproteobacteria bacterium | reverse complement strand
ATTGACCAGATGATGATAAGTAAAGTATATCACCAGCAGTATATCCTAACACAGGGTCTGTATTCACTCCTGTCACAACACCATTTACTACAACTTCAACATCTGCTCCTGATGGAGAAGAATATCTTAATAAACCAAAGGTATTTGCAGAAAGTGCTTCCGTATCGTAAGATGCAGTTGTAAATACTGGGTTATCACCTACTGCAGAAGTAATGTGAACCACAGTTCCTGCTGCCAATGTAGATGCGTTATTGTTTCTTGCAACTACTACAACATTTCTTGTGATAGAAGATGTTTCTGAATATGATGCACTTAATGCAAATGAGCCAGTTGCAACTTGTATTGTAAATTGAGAACCATCACCTTTTGTAAAAGTAATGTCATCGTTTACTACTGATGCAGTAATTATAGAAGATGCAGTTATTGAAGAACTAACAAATCCTAATGCAGTTATTTGTGCAGAAGAAGATATAGTTCCTTGTGGTGCACTTCCAGATGCTTGGACAGTTAAATCAAATGTTGAACCATTACCTTTAGTAAATGTCAATACGTTTACATTAACACTTGCAGTTATTAAAAATGAACCACTCTCTGTTTCTGTTACATATGATGAAGTTGCTGCTTCTAATGAACTAACTCTTTGGTTGTTACTTTGTGTATATGCATTGAATGATGCAGTTGTTACTAAACTTCCTGTATTTATATTTGTCACCAAAGAAGATGTAGCTACTGTTGTAGTTTTACCTGTATTATCTCCAACCCAAATATATCCATCTTGCAATGATGCAGTAAATGTTTGTGTTACTCTTAATGAGCCAGTTACACTTAAACCATTGGTAATTCTAACACCTTTATTACCCATTTGGTCACCACTCAATAGTAATTCTTTACCATATCCAGTATTAGCATATACAAAGTTAGTATAAACACCAACACTTGATTGTTCTGGACCTGTTGATGGATTTCTTCCAACAAATACACTATTATCAAATATTTGTAATCCACCTAATATATCAACAGATGAACTGAAAGCATTAAAACCTACGAATGTATTCGAACCAGTAGTTGCGAAACTACCTGTATTGATTGTGCTACCACTTACGTCTGGAATATTTACAGCAAATGTAGAATTATCTCCTTTAGTAAAAGTTAGATTTCTTGTTCCATTATTGAATGATGCGGTAATTAAAAAACTACCACTTTCAGTTTCAGTTACATAAGATGAAGTTGCAGAATTTAAAGCATTTATAGAAACTTGCTGAGATGCAGAAGATGCATTCAATTGCGATACTGAAGAGTTTAAACTTGCAGTAGTCGTTTCAATATTATTTAATCTTATGTTAGTGGATGCAGTATATGCATTAAACTGACCTAAACTAGGTATTTGAGATGGTATATTAGAAGCAGAGATATCTCCTTCTATATTTACATCACCTAATGAGTTTACAAATATTCCTAAGCCGTTTCCTAATCCATCTTGCAATTCAACAGATTGTGTTGTAATGAAAGAGTCGCTACCTAAGTGTATT
>RFVJ01000371.1 GCA_009928125.1 Betaproteobacteria bacterium | reverse complement strand
TGAGGCGGGTGACGGCACTGGCGGCATCGTTGGTGTGCAAGGTGGCCAATACCAAATGACCGGTCATGGAGGCTTGAATGGCGATTTGCGCAGTTTCAAAATCGCGAATCTCACCAATCATGATGACATCGGGGTCTTGTCGCAGAATGGCGCGCAAGGCCTTGGCAAAGGTCAAATCAATTTTGGCATTCACTTGCGTTTGACCCACGCCGGCCAGCTCATACTCAATCGGGTCTTCCACCGTCATGATGTTGCTGCTGGCTGCATCAAGGCTTTGCAGGGCGGCATACAGCGTGGTGGTTTTGCCTGAACCCGTGGGGCCAGTGACCAAAATCAAACCGTGCGGCTGTGTGACCAACTGTTGGAAACGTTCTAAGGTGCGGCCTTGCATGCCCACAGAAGCCAAACTCAGACGTGTTTCGGATTTGTCGAGCAAACGCAGCACAGCGCGTTCGCCATGCGCGCTGGGCAAGGTGGAGACGCGCACATCCGCATTCAACATGCGAATGATGGGTGCGTCGTCGCTGGTCTCTAACAAGTCTTCAACAGCAGGCAGTTCTTGCATCATGCGCGACAAGTCGGCTTCAGATTCCACTTCACTGACCACAGCCGCAGCGCTGGATTCACCCGGACCATATTGCGTGGTGTAGGCCTGGCTGATGCGTTGCTTCAGGGACGAGGTGTCGTCGCGTGCAATGTCTAAACCTGCGTTGTCGTTGCCCCATTTGCGCATCACTTCCGAGATGGCGTTGGCCACACTGTCAGGGCAAAGCCACAAGGTGAGGCGCGTTCCATCATCCTCCAACAGCAGTTGGTGGCTGCGCGCAAATGCGTAAGGCAATGGGTATTTGTTCGCCATCGGTTTGCTTAGGGTTTGCGCGTTGCTTCGGGCAAGACAGGTGCGCCCAGTGCGGGCAGACCCGTGCTGCTGCCTGGCTGAGCCTCGATCTGCGTACCGCGCATTTGCTCATAGCGGTTCAAGGACAAGCCTTCGGTGGCAGCGCCATCACGCACCACCACGGGTCTTAAGAAGACCATCAGGTTGGTTTTTTTGCGGCTGCGTGATTCGGCGCGGAACAGGTTGCCAAACAAAGGCACATCGCCCAAGCCAGGCACGCGTTCTTGGCTGTTGCCATAGTCGTCTTGCAACAAGCCACCCAGAACCACAATGGCGCCATCTTCAACCAGCACGCTGGATTCGATGGAGCGCTTGTTGGTGATCAAGCCTGTGGCTGAGTTGATCGAGGCAGGGTCGAGGCGACTGACCTCTTGGTAAATTTGCAATTTGACGGTGCCGTTTTCGCTGATTTGCGGTTTGACGCGCAAGGTCAAGCCCACATCTTTTCGCTCAATGGTTTGGAAGGGGTTGACTGCGCCAGCGTTGGTGTTGTTGTTGGTGTACTGGCCTGTGACAAAGGGCACGTTCTGACCGATCACAATTTTGGCTTCTTCGTTGTCCAAGGTGAGCAAGTTTGGCGTTGACAGCACATTGCCATCCCCCGTGGTTTGCAAAAAGCGCGCTAAGAATCC
>RFVJ01000038.1 GCA_009928125.1 Betaproteobacteria bacterium | reverse complement strand
GTTTGACGATGGCGCCAAACTCGGAAAACTGGCTCAATTCTATGCAAAAGCTTTGGTGGCCAGTGGGATCGAATTCGACATGATTTTTGGGCCCGCCTACAAAGGCATTCCTTTGGGTGCGGCTGTGTCGATTGAGTTGGCTCGTTTGGGTCACAACGTGCCATTTGCCTACAACCGCAAAGAAGCCAAAGACCACGGCGAAGGGGGTACCTTGGTGGGTGCGCCTCTGAAAGGCCGTGTGTTGATTGTGGACGACGTGATGAGCGCAGGGACGGCTTCAAGAAGATGGTACGGTCCAAGACGTGCCACACAGCGCCGTGCAATATGTGCGCAACACCTTGGGCATGCAAGTGTGTTGCATTGCCCAGCTGTCTGACTTGCTCGCTTACCTGTCAACTCAAACTGGCAACGAAATGGGCCAGCACCTGCCCAAGGTGCAAGCTTATCGCGATCGTTATGGCGTCTAAATCTTCAGAAAAGCGCTTCAGCTGAACTTGAAGTGCCAACGCAGTTAAGCCTGTAGCTTCTTCAACAGCAGTTCATTCACTTGGGCTGGGTTGGCCTTGCCTTTGCTGGCCTTCATGATGGGCCCCACCAAGCCATTCAAGGCTTTGCCATTGCCCGCTCTGAACTCTTCCACATTTTTGGGATTGGCCGCCAACACTTCGTCAATGATGGCCTCCAAGGCGCCGGTGTCGTTCATCTGCTTCAGACCCTTGGCCTCGATGATGGCGTCTACATCGCCGCCCTCCGTCCACAAAGCATCAAAGACTTGCTTGGCTGCGCTGTTGCTGATGGTGCTGTCGGCAATGCGGCCAATCATGGCCGCCAGCTTGGCCGCAAGCTTTGGCGGCTGCTTCAAAGTAAGCCGCCATGGCTTTGCTTTGCGTCAGCGTGGTGGCGTCGTACTCGGGCAAACCGTAGTCGGCCACAAAACGTGCCGCCATCACGCGAGGCAGCTCGGTCATCTCTGCTTGAACACGCGCCACCCAATCGCGGCCAATCACCAGCGGTGGCAAATCGGGGTCGGGGAAATAACGGTAATCGGCCGCATCTTCCTTGGTGCGCATGGCGCGTGTTTCGCCTGTGTCTGGATCGAACAGCACCGTGGCTTGTTGAATTTCAAAGCCGTCTTCAATTTGTTCAATTTGCCAACGCACTTCAAAGTCGATGGCTTGCTGCATGAACTTGAAGCTGTTCAAGTTTTTAATTTCGCGGCGCGTGCCCAACGGTGCACCCGGCTTGCGCACGGACACGTTGGCATCGCAACGGAAACTGCCCTCTTGCATGTTGCCATCGCAAATGCCAATCCACGTGACGATTTTGTGCAACTCTTTGGCATAAGCCACCGCCTCTTCACTTGAGCGAATGTCGGGCTCGGTCACAATTTCTAACAGCGGTGTGCCAGCACGATTTAAATCGATGCCGCTTTGGCCAATGAAGTCTTCGTGCAAAGATTTGCCAGCGTCTTCTTCCAAGTGCGCACGCACCAAGCGAACGGTTTTTTTCTCATCGCCCACGAAGAACGACACCTCGCCGCCTTGCACCACGGGGATTTCAAACTGGCTGATTTGGTAGCCTTTGGGCAAGTCTGGGTAGAAGTAATTCTTGCGCGCAAAAATACTTTCTTCGGCAATGTGCGATCCCACGGCCAAGCCAAATTCAATGGCGCGCGCCACCGCACCTTTGTTCATCACAGGCAACGTGCCAGGCAAGGCCAAGTCCACGGCGCAAGCTTGCGTGTTGGGCTCGGCACCGAACGCGATGGGTGCACGGCTGAAAATTTTGCTTTGCGTTGAAAGTTGGGCGTGGGTTTCAAAGCCAATGACCACTTCGTAGCCTTGAACTAACAGCGTTTTTTGTTTCGTGCTCATGATGCGCCTCCTGGTTGACGGAGGTGAAAGTCAGTGGCCTGCTGCAAACGGTGTGCGGCGTTGAGCAACTGCGCTTCTTTGAAATAATTGCCAATCAGCTGCAAGCCCACCGGCATGCCCTCTTCGCCAAAACCGGCTGGCACGCTCATGCCAGGCAAACCTGCCAGCGATGCGGGCAAGGTGAAAATGTCGGCCAAATAATTGGCCACAGGATCGTCGGCTTTTTCGCCCAACTTCCAAGCCACCGTGGGCGCGACAGGTCCTGCAATGACATCGCAAACTTTGAAGGCTTGTTGGAAGTCATCGGCAATCATGCGTCTGATTTTTTGCGCTTGCAGATAATACGCATCGTAGTAACCATGTGACAGCACATATGCACCTGTCATGATGCGCCGTTTCACTTCTTCGCCAAAACCTTCAGCGCGCGAGCGCTTGTACATCGACACGAGGTCGGTGTAGTCCTTGCTGCGATGGCCAAACTTGACGCCATCAAAACGGCTCAAATTGCTGGACGCTTCAGCAGGTGCAATGATGTAGTACACAGGAATAGAAAGTTCTGTGCGAGGCAAGCTGATGGACACCAACTTGGCGCCCAGCTTTTCGTATTCTTTCAACGCAGCATCGACGGCCGCGCGAACACCGGGCGCCAAACCTTCTCCAAAAAATTCTTGGGGAATGCCAATGCGCAAGCCATCGAGTGAAGCATTCAAATCGCGCGCAAAGTTCTCGGCTGGCACATCGAGTGATGTGGAATCGCGGTCCAAATCAGGACCGCACATGGCTGACAACATCAGCGCGCAGTCTTCTGCGGTGCGAGCCATTGGGCCGGCTTGGTCCAAACTTGAAGCGTAGGCAATCATGCCGTAACGCGATGCGCGGCCGTAGGTGGGCTTGATGCCTGTGATGCCGCAAAAACTGGCGGGTTGGCGAATCGATCCCCCCGTGTCAGTGCCCGTTGCCGCAGGCACCAAGCGCGCCGCCACTGCGGCTGCACTGCCACCCGACGATCCGCCGGGCACACGCGCGGTGTCCCAAGGATTGGTGACGGATTTGTAAGCCGAGTTCTCATTGGACGATCCCATCGCGAATTCATCGCAATTGAGCTTGCCCACATTCACCATGCCGGCGCCACCTTCTTGCACGCCCAATTTGCGTACCACCGTGGCATCAAACGGTGAGCGATAGCCTTCCAACATCTTGGAGCCGGCCGTGGTGGGGAAATCGGTGGTCACAAAAATGTCTTTGTGCGCCATGGGCACACCAGCCAAGGGGCCTGCTGTGCCAGCGGCCAATTGGGCATCCGCCACTTTGGCTTGCGCCAGCGTAGCTTCTGCATTGAGGCTTAGAAAAGAACCCGATGTATCGGCCAGGCTGCGGGCCAAAAAGTGCTGTGCCACTTCGGTCGCGCTGACTTTTTGAGCGCGAAGGTCGGCAGCCAGGGCGGCAACGGTTAAATCATGCAAAGCGGTCATGGTGGTCCCTTACTCGATCACTTTGGGAACCAAAAACAAGCCCCGCTCGACAGCGGGCGCACTTTGCTGGTTGGCCTCTCGCTGATTGGGCTCACTGGCCAAGTCGTCCCGCAGGCGCGCGCGCATGGCTTCCACGATGGTGAAAAAGCCATTGATTTGGTCCAACATGCGTTGGCCCTCCTCGGGTGGCAGCTCTAACCGGGCCAAATTGGCAATCCGGTCAATATCTTGGGCAGTCAGTGACATAAAAATTTACTGTTGAAGTGCTCTAGACGGGTGTTGAAGCCCGCAAATTTAGAGCTCCAACTCACGTTTTTTTTCAAGCGATCGGTTATTATCGTGCGTTCGCTGCAGGCTCTCCAAAAAAGCCTGTTCAAGCCCACAAATTTTTCCCTTTCATGCCCCCAAACCGCAGTTGACAGCCTCCAAACTGCAGTTGTTTAGGATATCTTATGTTCAGTTCATTCCGCCGTTATTTTTCTACCGATTTGGCCATTGACCTGGGTACAGCCAACACCCTCATTTTTGTTCGCGACAAAGGCATCGTTCTGGACGAGCCCTCTGTGGTGGCCATTCGCCACGAAGGCGGCCCCCAAGGCAAAAAAGTCTTGCAAGCCGTCGGTCATGAGGCCAAGTCCATGTTGGGCAAAGTGCCTGGCAACATTGAAGCCATTCGCCCCATGAAAGACGGCGTGATTGCCGACTTCACAGTCACCGAGCAAATGCTCAAGCAGTTCATCCGCATGGTGCATCCCCGTAGCACCTTCAAGCCCAGCCCTCGCATCATCATTTGCGTGCCCTGCGGTTCTACCCAGGTTGAGCGCCGTGCAATTCGCGAATCGGCTTTGGGCGCTGGTGCCTCCGAGGTCTACCTCATTGAAGAACCCATGGCTGCAGCCATTGGCGCTGGCTTGCCAGTGTCTGAGGCTTCTGGCTCCATGGTGGTGGACATTGGTGGCGGCACGACCGAGGTGGGCGTGATTTCTTTGGGCGGCATGGTCTACAAAGGCAGTGTGCGCGTGGGTGGCGACAAGTTTGACGAAGCCATCATCAATTACATCCGTCGCAACTACGGCATGCTGATTGGCGAGCCCACCGCCGAAGCCATCAAGAAAAGCATCGGCTCGGCCTTCCCAGGCAGTGAAGTGCGCGAAATGGAAGTCAAAGGTCGCAACCTGTCAGAGGGCGTTCCCCGCAGCTTCACCATCAGCAGCAACGAAATTTTGGAAGCACTCACCGATCCCCTGAACAACATTGTGTCGGCGGTCAAAACGGCGCTGGAGCAAACGCCCCCCGAGTTAGGCGCCGACATTGCTGATCGCGGCATGATGCTCACCGGTGGTGGCGCTTTGCTGCGCGACCTCGACCGTTTGCTGTCCGAAGAAACCGGCTTGCCCGTCTTGGTGGCAGAAGACCCTCTCACTTGCGTGGCCCGCGGTTGTGGCATGGCCCTCGAACGCATGGACCGTCTGGGCAGCATCTTCACCAGTGAATAACATTGGCGCATCGCATGGCGCTGGAGTCTCTTGACCGAAGCCCCCCACCTTTCTTCAGGGTGGGGTTTGCGCCTCTGACCAAATTGATTTTTTTCGGCGTCCTTTCTGTGGTGCTGATGTTTGGCGACAAACAACTTCAATTTACCCAACCTGTTCGCGCCGGTCTCGCAACTTTGATCCTGCCCTTTCAGTGGCTGGTGCTACAACCTGGTCAAGCTTTGTCATCTGTGAGCCAGTACTTTGAAAGCTTGGACGACGCGCAACAAAAAATGAAACAAGCGCAGTCACAGGCTTTGATGCAATCATTGCGCGCGCAACAAGTCGAGCAGTTACAACTTGAGAACCAAAACCTTCGTCTGTTGATGGGGCTGCAAAGCAGTGTGGCCACGCCGTCACAAGTGGCTGAAGTTTTGTTCAATGTGCCTGACCCCTACAACCAGCGCATCGTGATTGACAAAGGTCAACTCAAAGGGGTGTCCCTTGGATCCCCCGTGATCGATACTGGCGGTGTTGTGGGTCAGGTAACTCGTGTGTACCCCTTGACTGCAGAAGTCACGTTGCTCACAGACCGCGATCAAACCATTCCTGTGCTCAACAGCCGCACAGGCGCTCGCAACATCGCCAGCGGAGACAGTTTGAGCGGGGTTCCACTGGTTGAACTTAAATTTGTGCCTGCCAGTGCAGACGTCAAAGAAGGCGACTTGCTCACCACCAGCGGTATCGATGGCGTGTACCCTGCAGGCCTGCAGGTCGCTCGCATCTCGCACATCGAAAGGCGAGTTGACATCTCGTTTGCGCGCATTCATGCCAAGCCTTTGGCCGACATGAAAGGCCGGCATGTGTTGGTGTTGCAGCCCACTGGCGCACAGGTGACGACAAAGGGCAAAGCACCATGATCATGACGCGTCGTGAAGCCCTGTTGCTGCCCGTCAGTCCTTGGTTCATTGTCGCCAGCCTGATGGTCTGCTTGGTGTTGAACATGCTGTTGGGTTTGACGCAGGCCATTTGGTTGCCCGATCTGCTGGCCGTCTGCATTTTCTTTTGGGGCATTCATCAGCCGCGCCGCGTTGGCATTGGCATTGCCTTTTGCTTAGGCCTTTGGACCGACGTGCAGCAGTCTTCACTCATGGGGCAACATGCACTCACGTATGCCATCTTGAGTTACTGCGCTTTCACTTTGCATCGGCGACTGCTGTGGTTTCCCATCAAAGAACAAATGATTCAGATCATTCCTTTTCTTTTCTTGTCAGAAGCCACAGGGTGGGTCATTCGCCTCACGACGGGTGATGATTTTCCAGGTTGGCCCTTGCTGCTCTCGCCCCTCTTCGAAACCTTGTTATGGCCAGCAGCCAACTTTATTTTGTTGGCACCACAGCGTCGGGCACACGACCCTGACGATAACCGCCCCATCTAAATCATGGCGCTGCACCTGCCCTCGTTGAGCGAGTTGCGCAACACCGAGTTTGAGATTTTCAAATTTCAAACGCGCGTGGTGGTGCTGCAAGGTGTCGTGCTTTTGTGTTTTGCGTTGTTGGGGATTCGCCTGTTTTATTTGCAAGTCGTTCGCCATGAAGATTTGTTGGAACAAGCTGAAAACAACCGCACCGCCATCTTGCCTACGGTGCCCAATCGCGGCACGATCATGGACCGCAACGGCGTTGTGTTGGCCAACAACTATTCAGCCTACACACTCGAAATTACACCGTCACGCGTGAAGGACCTCGAAGCCACCATCGACAGTTTGTCAGAGATCATCGACATTCCACTGCGTGACCGTCGTCGCTTCAAACGCATGCGCGAGGAATCAAAGAACTTTGACTCACTGCCCATTCGTTCACGCCTCACCGAAGAGGAAGTGGCCAAGTTCTCTGCGCAGCATTTCCGCTTTCCAGGCGTTGAAATCAAAGCGCGCTTGTTCCGCAACTACCCCTATGGCCATTTGGCCAGCCACGTCGTGGGCTACATCGGCCGCATCAACCAAAAAGAAAAAGAGCAAATTGAGGAGAGCGATGAAGAAGGCAACTACCGAGGCACTCAATACATCGGCAAGTTAGGCGTAGAGCAACGCTACGAACGAGAACTGCATGGCATCACCGGCGTGCAAGAAGTTGAAACCTCCGCAGGCGGCAAAGCTGTCAGACGCCTGGCCAGCAGACCTGCCACGCCAGGCCAAAACGTGGTGCTGTCACTCGACATCAAATTGCAAAAAATGGTGGAAGACCTGTTCGGCGATCGACGCGGCGCACTGGTGGCCATGGACCCACGCACTGGCGAAGTTTTAGCCTTCGTCAGCAAGCCCACCTTCGATCCCAATTTATTTGTCGACGGCATCGACAGCGAAAGCTGGAAGGCTTTGAGTGAGTCGATCGACAAACCTTTGTTGAACCGCGCCATGCGAGGTACATACCCACCGGGGTCCACCTACAAACCCTTCATGGCCTTGGCGGCACTTGAAACAGGCAAGCGCAGCGCCAGTGAAATCATCAACGACCAGGGCTCGTGGAACTATGGTGGCCATACTTTCCGAAGCCACGGCGACAAAGGTCTTGGGCCTGTTGACATGGTGCGCTCCATTGTCCTGTCCAGCAATGTGTACTACTACTCACTGGCCAACACGATGGGTGTGGACACCATTCATGACTTTATGAAGCCTTTAGGTTTTGGTCAAATCACGGGCATCGATTTACCAGGTGAAGTGCGCGGCGTCTTGCCAAGCACCCAATGGAAAAAGAACACTTACAAGAAAGCCGAGCAACAACGTTGGTATGGCGGCGAAACCATCTCGCTGGGCATTGGTCAAGGTTACAACGCCTTCACCATGCTGCAATTGGCCACGGCCACAGCCACCTTGGCCAATGGCGGCGTGGTGCGCAAACCTCGCTTGGTCATGGCCACACAAGACCCCATTGCACGTGTAGACCGAAGCGTGGCCGGCGAGGCGCCTCTGAATTTAGGCTTCAAACCCGAGAATGTGGCGGTGGTGAAGCAAGGCTTGATTGGCGTGGCCAAAGAAGGCACATCCGCCAGAGTGTTTGCAGGCACACCCTACCAAAGCGCAGGCAAAACAGGTACAGCACAAGCCGTCACCATTGGCCAAAAAGACAAGTACAACGCCAGCAAACTGGAAGAGCACCAACGCGATCATGCCTTGTACATGGCCTTTGCACCGGCTGACGAACCGCAAATTGCTTTGGCCATTGTGGTTGAAAACGCTGGTTTTGGTGCCGCCCAAGCTGCGCCCATTGCCAGGCGTGTTTTTGACTATTGGCTGTTGGGTGACTACCCCAGCATCGAAGACATTGATGCTTCGCAAAAAGGTTTGGCGGCCTCGCCAATAGGGGTGCGCAGAAAAAAAGAAGAGATTGTGATGGGCCCAGCGAAGGCGTAGTGGGCGTGGCGAAAAACCGCTAGCGCCTGCGCATCAACGCAGCTCACGCCACATCGCAAGGGAGTTGATTACTGCGGTTCAATGCCCGCACGTTTGGCCACACCGGCCCACTTTTGATAGTCACCTTTGATCAAGTTGGCAAATTCTTGCGATGAGCTGCCCACCGGCTCGGCACCTTCGGCGGCCAGCTTTTCTTTGATCTCTTTGTTTTGCAAAGCTTTGATCATTTCAGCTTGGAGGGCTTGAACAATGGTTTGCGGCGTGCCAGCTGGCGCCACCAAGCCATACCATTGCAAAGCAACATAGTTGGGAACACCCGCTTCCATGACAGTTGGCACATCAGGCAAGATGTCCAATCGTTTGCTGCCCGATACAGCCAAAGGTCGCAGTTTGCCCGATTGCAAATGCGGCATGACTGTCAATGCATTGGAAAACATGCCATTGATTTGTCCCCCCAGCAAATCTGTCACCGCTGGCGATGTTCCCTTGTAGGGCACATGCAAGGACTGCATGCCCGCCATGTAATTGAACAACTCCATCGACATGTGCGGCGAAGTGCCCACACCCGCGCTGGCATACGTTAAGCCGTTGTTGTCTTTTTTGCCCAAGGCAATCCACTCTTTCAAATTGTTGGCCTTCACGCTCGGGTGAACCACAAAAATATTGGGTGCTGTAGCAGCCAAAGAGATGGGCGCAAAATCTTTCACAGGGTCGTAATTGACCTTTTTGTAAAGAATGGGATTCAAAACCAAAGGGCTGGGAACAAACAACAAGGTATAGCCATCAGCAGGTGCATGTGCCACTGCTTCAATGCCAATCAAGTTACCCGCACCGGGTTTATTTTCGACAAAAAAACTTTGCCCAAAGGCACTGGTAAACGCTTTGGCAAGCAAGCGCGCAATGATGTCTGTGCCGCCACCTGGGGCTGAAGGCACCACAATTTTGACGGCTTTGGTGGGATAGCTTTGTGCCAGTGCGTCAGCTGAAATGAACAGCGTCAGCGCTGACAAAATCAGGCCAATTGACGGCATCCAACGGCAGCATTGTTGCTTGAATTTAACCATGAGCGTGCAGTGTTTGATGGTTTAAGTCGATGGGCTTGGCAGCGATCAACACAAAGGCGATCACGCAGGGTTCTGTACCCTTGTTCACCCAATTGTGAATCGTGCCCCTTTGCACCAAGACATCGCCTTGTTGCAAATGAACGGTCTGTCCATCAAGGTCCATGTCAATGGCCCCCGACATCACCACGGCATAGTCGATGGTTTCTGTTCGGTGATTTCTCGGCGCAACGCCTGGGTCGTATTGAACGATTCGAAAAACGGTGTCTTGCTTGCTCAGGGTTGACACATCCCTGGTATAGCCATCGTTTGAATCTAAATTATCAACTGGCAATTGCCCTGTCGACCACACCACACAACTTTGATGAAAGTCTCTGCGCGACAAAATGTTGGTGCACAACTCATCATGGGTTACAACAGCTTTGCCATTGGCATCATGTCCTGTGATCACGCGTCGAATTTTCATGGGGTCACACCTTTTAAAAACGTCAGAACCCGATGGGCGATGGCTGGCTCCAAATGCGCCCATTCACCAAATGGAATGATATCGATGTCTTGGTCCTCTATGGGCAGTTGAAACAACTGCGCATGCGGCATCCATTGAGCCGCCGCAATGCCATTCACACTGGCATGTGTTTTGTCGTTTCCAGGAATCACCAAGACTGGAACTTGAATGGCTTTAAGCGTTTCTTCACTGACACCCATCACAGGATAAGAGGGGCCACTGGTAAAAATCTTCAGCCAATTTTCTTGAACGCGAATGAAGTCTTGGGGGTTCATGCGCATCAAGATGGCCTCATTCTCTGGTCGTGCCTTGATGCGCTCCTGATAATCAGGCGTTTCGCAGACTGCTTTCATGCCACCTGATTTGGCAGCATCGATGAACACTTGGTAGTACTTGGAAGGCAGCCTTTTAACGGCGGTGTCCCCACCTGTGACGCGAATCAGTACCAAGGATTTGACAATTTCTGGATGGCGTTGCGCCACCAAGATGGAGAGTCTGGCGCCAGACGATGCGCCGCCTAAAAATGCAGGCGTTGCCCCAAGATATAGGAGAAGTTCGGCCAGGTCATCGGCCCAAATGATTTCTTCACCATCGCTGCCCTCGATCCGAACTTCCGATGCGCCTGTATTTCGGCGATCGTGAAGCAAAACCCGGTAACCACCCACGGCGATTTTTTCGGCCAGAGAAATAAACTCGTTGTGACTTCTTCGGCCACCCGTCGAGAGTGCAAACCAAGGCCCATGATCGCCAATGACTTGGTAAAAAATGTCGACACCCCGAATTTTCGCAACTGGCATGGCATCACCTCATGAAAGGTAGCATCCTAGCCGCATGCGCTAGAGTGAAAGTCAAGATGCGTGAGACTTTTAGAGGGTCAAATTGGTGCGGCTGGCGGGGATCGAACCCAGAGCACTGTAAACGAAATTGAGCTGAAGGTAGATTGCCAATCAAATAACAAATTGCTTTCTATCAATGGCCACATCACTCGGATTCCGAAATACAAGAAGAACGTTTTATTCTGTCCATAACTTGACTGGTAAGCTTATATTTTTATAATTACTATAATATTTTCGACGGTAAAAAGAAAGCAAGAGAAGCATGGCTAATTGCAAAGAATTATTTAAAGAACATTACACAAATAAATGCAAATCAACCCAGAAAAAAAACAGATTGTTTTTATCGCTTCTGAACTCAGTGATCTTAACAGCCTGATTACTTCTTTACCGTCATCAGTTGTAGTCGTTAAATTAGACCCATTTGAGGATGGTTTAACTCAAATTGCGAGAGTACTTTTAAATTTAAAAGATCTTAACTCGATACACATAGTTAGTCACGGATCATCAGGCTCTTTGCAGCTAGGTTCGACTATTCTTAATGCAGGTAACATTTATGATTACCTTCAGCAAATTTCAACTATTGGCAGCTCACTCAACGTCAATGGCAATATCTTCATATATGGTTGTTGCGTTGCCGCAGGAACCGATGGCCAGGCGTTTATACAAGCCCTAGCTCAACTTACTGAATCGGACATAGC
This sequence comes from Betaproteobacteria bacterium, assembly GCA_009928125.1. GTDB lineage: Bacteria > Pseudomonadota > Gammaproteobacteria > Burkholderiales > Burkholderiaceae_C > Limnohabitans_A. The sequence continues at coordinate 1,456 of RFVJ01000038.1, read as the reverse complement.
TGCATCAAGCAATATAACTGGCTCCACAGCCTTAGGTGGCGACTGGATTCTGGAGTATGTCACTGGTGAAATTAACTCTACTAGTTTTTTCCAAAACACTACTTCCGAAAAATTTCAGGGCACACTTAGTTTACCTGGCATTCACATTGCATCGAATTCCTCCGGAATTTTCCTAGGTGGTAACTTCATTGAGCTGGGAATCCGCACGAACGATCAAATCGGCAAATTCGGTGCGGTCACCGCCCCCGGTGGTGACTTTACTGGAAGGACAAATACTAGTGAAATTGTCTTATCAGGCATTGGTCTTGTAGGTGATGCAGATGGCTTTGGTACAGGATCCAGTCTGAACGTTGACTACTTCATGCCGGGAACACCTGAAGAAGGTTTTTACGCTGGCTATAAAGTTTCAGGAGTAGTAACAACAGGCAAAAACTTCGGATCATCTGTTATCAACACTAGCAGTGGCAATACTCTTTCGGCTGAAATAACAGGAACGGTTGGTAGTGGAACTCTTGAAGTTATTCAAACTATTAGCTTTGATGTCAACGACAAATACTTTAAAAATACCGTTACTCTTACTAACAAAAGCACAAATGCAATTGAAAATGTCAGATTCATGCGTAGCATGGATCCTGACAATACAGTTGACAAAAGCGGTAGCTATAAAACCGTTAACACGATTGAAAATACTTTCACAGCCGGTGATACCTACGCTGCAGTTTCTGCAAAGAGTACTGTTGGAGACTTATATTACGAACGCTCTGGAAATAATCAGGCAGTTGTTCTTTACTACTCCACAGACTCAAGAGCAAAAGTTAGCATGGCGACGTCCGGGCTTATGCCTGCTAGTGTCTATGACAACAGCGTCTACGATAATGCATCAATCAAAGGAACTACTGGAACATATGACGCCTTTATTTCTATCGCCTTTGACGTAGGAACATTAGCGCCTGGAGCGTCGACTACATTTGATTACTACACTGTACTTGACAACGGTAGCGTCTCGGAAATCATCAACTCATTGACTCCCGTCTTTTTGAATAGCACCCCAATGGGTTCTGTCGTCATAAGTGGATCTTTTAACCAAGGAGCGACTGTTAATGCAAGCAATAACATTACCGATTCAGATGGGCTTGGAGAAATAACCTACAAGTGGCAAAGTAGTAGAGATGGTATTACATGGAGTGAGATTGCAGCTGGGTATTCTTTAACATTAACCGAATCGCAAGTAGACAAATTTTTACGAATCAATGCCTCTTACATTGATGGAAGGGGCACAAGTGAGTCTGTTAATAGCCCAATAAGTTCAATTGTTGTTAATGTCAATGACGTACCAAGTGGCTCAGTTGTAATCAATGGAACTATCAAAAAAGGCTCAACAGTTACAGCATCGAACACAATTTCAGATCCTGATGGAATTGGATTCGTCTCGTACAAATGGCAAATCAGTTCTGAT
>RFVJ01000370.1 GCA_009928125.1 Betaproteobacteria bacterium | reverse complement strand
AAAGTTTCACGGGCATTCACCGTTTGTTGCTCTGCTTCAGCTTTCGCTGCAGCAATGATCTTGTTGCCTTCTTCAGTGGCACGGGCTTTGGCTTCTTCGATGATCGTCAAAGCACGGCGCTCGGCGTCAGCCAAGCGAGAAGCCGTTTCGTTGCGTGAACTGGCCAATTCAGCTTCAACGCGCTGGTTTGCAGCTGCGAGTTCTGATTTGGCTTTGTCAGCAGCGGCGAGGCCGTCGGCGATTTTTTGAGCTCGTTCATCCAATGCGGCTGCAAGAGGAGGCCACACGAATTTCATCGTGAACCAAACCAGAATTGCAAAAACAATGGCTTGAACAAACAGGGTTGCATTGATACTCACGGCAACACCTTTCTATTGGTTGTTGCAGGAATTACTTCAGAACAAACGGATTCGCGAAGGCGAACATCATGGCGATACCAACGCCAATCAGGAAAGCCGCGTCGATCAAACCAGCCAACAAGAACATTTTGGTTTGAAGTTCGTTCATCAATTCGGGTTGACGAGCAGCTGCTTCGAGGTACTTGCTGCCCATGATGCCGATACCGATACAAGCGCCAATCGCGCCCATGCCGATGATGAGACCAGCTGCCAAAGCGACGTAACCGAGAACGTGTTCCATTTAATTGCTCCTATGGATGATGATGGAAAGGTTAAGAAAAAACGAAAGTGTGATGCTCAGTGAGCATCGTGTGCTTGACCGATGTAGACCAGAGTCAACATCATGAAAATGAAAGCTTGCAAAGCCACGATCAAGATATGGAAGATGGCCCAAATGGAGCCAGCGATCACGTGACCAATGGGCAACAAAATGCCAGTCAATGACATGGCGGCTGTACCGCCCATCAAAGCGATCAACATGAAAATCAGTTCGCCGGCATACATGTTGCCGAACAGTCGCATGCCGTGAGACACGGTTTTGGCGACAAATTCAATCATTTGGAAGACAAAGTTGAAAGGCCACAAAATGGGGTGCGCGCCAAAAGGCGCTGTGGTCAACTCATGGAACCAACCGCCAATGCCTTTGATCTTGATGTTGTAATACAAACAGATCAGCAAAACCGACACTGACAAGCCCAATGTGCTGGACAAATCGGCTGTAGGCACAACGCGGAAATAATGAATGCTGTGGTCAACACCTGTCCACTCAAACAGTTTGTGGAACAAGTCAACTGGCAAAAAGTCCATGGAGTTGAGCAAGAAGATCCAGACAAACACAGTCAGGGCCAAAGGTGAGACCAATTTGCGGCTTTCAGCGTTGTGAATGATGCCCTTGGCTTGGGAGTCGACCATTTCAAACAAGATTTCGACGGCTGCCTGGAAACGACCAGGAACGCCCGAAGTGGCTTTGCTGGCGGCCTTCCAAAGCAAGAAGCTGCCCAACACGCCCAACAAAATGCCCCAGAAGATGGAGTCGATGTTGAAGACTGAAAAGTCAATCACGCCTGCCATCGGCTTGTTTTGCAGATGGGTCAGGTGGTGGCCAATGTATTCACCGGCGCTGGGAGCGTTT
>RFVJ01000369.1 GCA_009928125.1 Betaproteobacteria bacterium | reverse complement strand
GTATGCAGCCATGTTGATTCCGGCTGGGGGTTTGGCCGATGCGCATGGGCGGCGCCGCATCTTTCGCTTGGGACTGGTGCTTTTTCTGGCAGCTTCTGTCGCTTGTGGTGCGGCGCCATCAGTCGGTTGGCTGGTCGCGGCGCGAGTCGTACAAGCACTGGGTGCAGCCTTGCTCACGCCAGCTTCCATGTCGATCGTGTTGTCCGCTTTTCCGATTGAAAAGCGTGCCGTGGCCATCAGTTTATGGGGCGCGGTGGGGGCGATGGCTGCTGCGGTAGGGCCAAGTTTGGGGAGTTGGGTCACTGCCACTGCAGGATGGCCTTGGGCTTTTTACATCAACGTGCCTGTGGGTCTTTGGGCACTGTGGCGCAGCACCACGCATGTGGAAGAAGCGGTGAAGCCAGTAGAGCGAAGAACTGTGGACATTGTTGGTTTGCTGCTGCTGATGCTTGCAGTGGGCGCCATAGCGCTGGCCATTGTTGAAAGCGGTGAATCCCGTTGGACTTCTCAAGACATTGTGTCGGTTTCAGCGTTTGGTCTGGTGGCTGGCGCGAGCTTTGTCGTGTGGGCGAAATTCAAGCCCAATGCCTTGATCGATTTGTCCTTGTTTCAGCATCGCACCTATCGATATGTGAATGCGGCCACCTTGGTGTTTGGTACTGCGTTTTCAATGATGTTCCTTGGCTTCTTTTTCTTCATGATCGGTGTCTGGCATTACACCTTGCCACAAGCTGGTCTTGCGGTGACACCCGGACCTTTACTGGTGATGCCAACAGCCATCGTCACAGGAAGACTGGCCTCACGCTTGGGTCATCGACCATTCTTGGTGGGTGGTGCTGTTTTGTATGCGTGCAGCAGCATGTGGCTTCTTTTCATGCCCGGTGATCAGCCTGAGTATGTTTTGCGATGGTTACCCGGCTTGCTGATGAGTGGCATTGCTGTGGGTTTGGTATTGCCCTCGTTGTCTGCTGCGGCTGTTAGCAAGTTGCCTGCAGAACACTACGCCGTAGGTGCTGCTGTGAATCAGGCAACGCGCCAAGTGGGCAGTGTCATGGGCGTGGCCATCACCGTGGGTTTGCTGGGTCATGCGAGTTTGGTTCGCACCGACTTCACTTGGTTTTATGTCTTGCATGCTTCTTTGGCATTGGCCACTGGCTTGTTGTGTTTGGCGGTGAACACAAAACCCAAATGAACGAACACATTGAAGAAAGTTTGACATGGACATTTTTGAAAAAGCAACGCAGCAATTCTTGCACGTAGGTACTCAAGAGCCCAAACCATTGCCTAGCGATGTCACCACCACCAGCATTCAAATTGCGACCCCGCCTCAAGGGCAAGAACAATCTGACATGACGGTGAAAGTGCATTGTCAGGGCAAGGGCCCCGCGGCACTGTTGGTTCACGGTTGGCGTAGCCAGGCAGCCAATCTTCAGAATCTGTCGACCCTGTTGGTCGATTCAGGTTTTCAAGTGTGGATGCCTGATTTGCCGGGACACGGACATTCTGAAGGTGAGCGCTTGAGCATGCCTT
>RFVJ01000368.1 GCA_009928125.1 Betaproteobacteria bacterium | reverse complement strand
GCGTAGCCCAAACCGGTGGCGCCACCGGTGATGACCGCATGGCGGCCTTTCATGTCATATTGGTTCATGGATTTTTTGGAGTTGGAAGTGGCGAAAGGAAGAGGCTTAGATGGTCATGCCACCGTCGACCATGTAGGCATTGCCCGTGGCAAAAGCGGCTTCATCGGACGCTAAGAACACCACGATGGGCGCAATTTCATGGGCTTGGGCAATGCGGCCCATGGGTTGACGCGCCACAAAGTTTTTGCGCGCTTGAACAGGATCGGCTTCTGAATTGATGCGATCTTGCAAAGAAGGCGTGTCGACCGTGCCAGGGCAAATGGCGTTGCATCGAATGCCTTGGGCCACAAAGTCTGCGGCCACGCTTTTGGTCAAGCCAATGACCGCCGCCTTCGAAGCACCATAAATAAATCGATTGGGCAAACCACGCACACTGGAGCACACGCTGGCCATGTTGATGATGCTGCCACCCCCTTGTTCGAGCATTTTGGGCAGGACTGCTTGAATCATCCAAAACTGACCCCGTGCATTCAGGTTGAACGCAAAGTCCCAGTCCTTGTCGGTGGCTTGCAAAATGGTGCCGCCATGGACCACACCGGCACAATTGAACAAGGCATCAATGCGCGGCATGAGGGCCACTTGTTTTTGAATGTCGTCTTTGTTCATGACATCTAAAACCGCGGTGTGCACATTGGCCACACCTGCATAACTTTTCAGCAACGCTGGATTGATGTCAGTGGCCCAAACGGTGGCGCCTTCGGCCACCATGGCCATCACAGCCGCGTGACCAATGCCTTGGCCTGCTGCTGTGACCAGGATGTTTTTGTTTTTCAATCTCATGCTTTGATCTCCAAATGAATCGCTTGACGCTTGTCGATGGCTTGCCAATCCCATGCAATGCCAAGTCCGGGTGTGTTGGGGGGGTACGCAAAACCGTCTTTGACGGCCATGCGTGAATGGGTGATGTCGTCCAATTGCGGAATGTATTCCACCCAAGTGGCATTGGGCACTGCAGCGCACAAACTGACATGCAGCTCCATCAAAAAGTGGGGGCACACCGGCACGTCGAAGGTTTCAGCCAAGTGCGCCGTTTTGATCCAAGGCGTGATGCCACCAATGCGCGCCACGTCGGGTTGGACCACACTGCAGGCGCCCTGCTCTAAATATTCTCTGAATTGCATGGGGTGGTACATCGACTCGCCCACCGCCACAGGAATGGGGGTGTGTTCGCGCAAGTGCCGGTGGCCAGAAACATCTTCAGCGGGCAGAGGCTCCTCCAGCCAAGACAAATCAAGGCCTTCAAAGGCTTTGGCTCTTCGGACCACTTCTGCGCGATGGAAGCCTTGGTTGGCGTCGGTCATGATGTCAAACCCAGGGCCTACCGCATCGCGCACAGCCGACAATCGCGCCACATCTTCGCTCACATGCGGACGGCCAATTTTGATTTTGGCGCCTTTGAAACCATCGGCTTTGGCCTGCAGCGTTTGCGTCACCAATTCTTCGGGCGACAAATGAAGCCAACCGCCCTCG
>RFVJ01000367.1 GCA_009928125.1 Betaproteobacteria bacterium | reverse complement strand
GATCAAGCCTTGATTGGCGCGATTGGCGCCTCCGATCCTTTGCAACTGGATGGACTGGGTGGTGGCAGCACTTTGAACAGCAAGGTCGCCATCGTCTCGCGTTCCCAAAAAGCAGGCTGCGACTTGGACTATTTGTTTGCCCAGGTAAGCGTTGGCAAACCCATTGTCGACACCCGTCCAAATTGCGGCAACATGCTGGCAGGGGTCGCACCTTTTGCAATTGAGCAAGGTCTGATTGAAGCCCAAGAAGGTACCACCACCGTTCGCATCCACAACGTGAACACCGGCGCCACCATTGAGTCAACTGTTTGCACGCCGGGTCGCAAAGTCACTTACGAAGGTGATGCGCGAATCGATGGCGTCGCTGGCACTGCTGCGCCCATCCTGCTGAATTTTTTGGACGCTTGGGGCGCCGTGACTGGCAAAGTTTTCCCCACTGGCAATCGCATTGACGTGGTCGATGGCGTAGAAATCACTTGCATTGATGCCGCCATGCCATTGATGATTTTGCGTGCGAAAGACATGGGCGTGACGGGACGTGAACTTCCAGCCGAATTGGACGCCAACCGCCCACTCTTAGAGCGAATTGAAAAACTCCGACTTGAAATGGGACGTCGCATGGGATTGGGCGATGTCACCCACAGCGTGATTCCCAAACCTGTGTTGGTGAGTGAAGGGGATCAAGCGGACTGCATTGTGTCCAGATATTTCACGCCGCATCAATGTCACATGTCACACGCAGTCACAGGCGCCATTGGCGTCGTGACAGCTTTTGCCATGCCTGGCACCGTCGCAAGTGGCATCCAACGCAACGCAGGGCGCTATCCCCTGTCTGTGGTGCACCCGCAAGGACAGATTGACTTGAACGTTGAGTTAACAGGTGAAGGCGCGCAATTGAATGTCGTTCGTGCAGCCTTGGTCCGAACCGCTAGAAAAATCATGCAAGGGGAACTTCATTTACCCCCTTATGTGTTTCAAAGCTCCCCTTGAGCGTTGAGGGCCGTTTTCGTCCCTTGTGAAAGGCACTTCACTCTGAAGCACAACAAGGGGCGGCATCAGGCACCCCCAACTTGCGCAAGATCCAGCCCATCGGGCACACGTTGCTGAAACCAAACTGAAACAAGTTGGCGCCCACAAAGGCCGTAAAGGCCAAGGCCCAGGAGCTGACAAACAGCGGGCTGCCCTCAATGCCCAAGGCCAGTGAGGTCAAAATAAATAAACCGGCAATGATGCGGATGTAGCGTTCAACAGTCATACAGACTCCTTCGGTTGGAACAATGAAAAATAGAGCACAGGAATCACCACCAAGGTGAGCAAGGTGGACACCAAAATGCCAAAGATGAGGGACACCGCCAAGCCATTGAAGATGGGGTCGTCCAGAATAAAAAACGCACCAATCATGGCGGCCAAGCCGGTGAGCACAATGGGCTGGGCGCGCACTGCGGCCGATTGAATGACGGCTTCTTTGAAGGCCATGCCCTGCGCCACTTGCAGCTCAATAAAGTCCACCAACAAGATGGAGTTGCGCAC
>RFVJ01000366.1 GCA_009928125.1 Betaproteobacteria bacterium | reverse complement strand
GGCCATGGCGGCCGATGTGACCGTGGCTTACATCACCAACGGCAACACCAATGAAGGCTGGACCCTGATCAACGGCGGCGCCAAGAAAGCTGGCTCTGCTCCTGGCGTCAAGTTCATTGAACTGGCTGCCGAAAAAGGTGAGCTCTCCAAACAACTGGCCATCGTGGAAGACATGATCACGCGCAAGGTCAACGCCATTGCCATCGCCCCTGTGGATTCAGCAGGCATTGCCCCCGCCATCAACAAAGCATTGGCCGCTGGCATTGCCGTGGTGGCAGTCGACACAGGCATCACTGGTGCCAAGATCACATCGTATGTGGCCACCGACAACATCAAAGCCGCCAACGTGCAAGGCAAGTGGGCCGCTGGTGAGATCAAAGATGGCGACACCGTGATCTACGTGACAGGCGACCAAGGCCAGTCCACAGGCCAAGAGCGCAAGAAGGGTTTCATTGACGCCTTGAACGCTGTCCGCAAGAACGTGAAGATTGTGGAAGTGCCCACCACATGGGACCAGACCATGGCGCAAAACGGCGTGGAGGCCGCCCTTCGCAGCAACCCCAATGCCAAGGTGATTGCTTGTGCATGGGACGGCGGTGCATTGGGCGCCAAAGCAGCATTGATGGCTGCAGGCAAAAAACCAGGCGACATCAAAATCGCTGGTTTTGACGGTTCACCCGGCGGCTTGGACATGATGAAGCAAGGCTGGCAACAAGCCAACGCGGCACAAATGTTGGCCAAGATTGGTCAAGTGGGCGTGGAAACCGCCGTTGCTGCCGCACAAGGCAAAAAAGTTGAAGCCCGCATCGACACCGGTTCATTCTTGGTGCTGCCCTCCAACGTGGACAAATTTGCAGCCGACTCTGGCGTAGGTCAGTTCATGAAAGTCAAAGCCAAGTAATTCACGATCGCTCGCAGACATGAAATCAATCACCCGACAAGAATGGTACGGCGCCCTGGTGGCAGTGCTCGTATTGGGCGCACTGCTCACAGTGGCTTCTCCGTACTTTTTAACGACCGGTAATTTGTCCAACATCTTGGTGCAAGCCTCGGTCATTGCCTTGTTGGCGGGCGGTCAAACTTTTGTGATCTTGACGGGCGGCGTGGATTTGGCGGTGGGCGCACTCACCGCCTTGGCCGGCGCAGTGGCCGGCCACTTGATGATCAAGGTGGGCGTCGATCCCTATGCGGCCATGTTGGTGGCATTGGGCATTGGCGCTGCTGTAGGTTTGTTCAATGGCTACTTGGTGGCATTTGTAGGCATTCCTGCCTTCATCGTTACCTTGGGTGGCCTGACCTTGTGGCGCGGTTTGGCGTTTGACCTGACGGGCGGCTTTGACAACGCTGGCTTGCCCGACCCCCTGCCCTTCTTGGGCTACGGACAGGTATTGGGCATCCCCATGCCCACGCTCATCACGGGCATTTTCTTTGTGGTGATGGCCTTCATTTTGTCGAGCACCAAAATTGGCCGCTATGTGTATGCCATGGGCTCGAACGAAATGGGCGCGCGCCAAGTCGGCATCAACATCCGTTGG
>RFVJ01000365.1 GCA_009928125.1 Betaproteobacteria bacterium | reverse complement strand
TTGAAAGATCCCTCTGCCGTTTATGCCGCAGGGGCCAGCCGTTTGTAATTCATTTCGAAAGTCGTCACATGCCGCATTTGGTGATTCTTTACACAGGCCAGTTGGATGCCGAAACAAACATGAAGGTTTTGTGCCGTGATTTGGCCGATGCCATGCTGACGGTGGTGGACGAGGCCGGTAAGCAAGTCTTTCCCACGGGGGGCACACGCGTGAAGGCCGCGCAGTTTGACAACAACCCGCAGGGCGGCTCGGAAGATTATGCGTTTGTGTATTTGAATGTGCGCATGGGCAAGGGGCGCAGCGAGGCCACACAAAAGCGCGCAGGCGACACTTTGGTCGAGGTCACCCAAAAACATTTCGCCGATCTCTTTGCCAAGCGCCACATTGGCATCACCTTGCAAATCGATGTGGGACCCGAAGTGTTTGACAACAAACACAGCAACATCCATCCCTTGTTTGCAGCCCTTTGAAAGAAACGCATGTTTGACTCCCAACGCATTGCAGAACTCGCTGCGGAATTGCAGCAAGCGCAAACCACGCGCAAGCAAGTTGAGCACTTTTCCAAACGCTTTCCGGGCATGACCATTGAAGACGGTTACCGCGTCAGCCGCGCATGGGTGGCTTTGCAATTGGCCCAAGGCCGTCAAGTGATTGGCCACAAAATTGGCCTGACGTCGCGGGCCATGCAACAAGCCAGTCAAATTGACGAACCCGATTTCGGCACTTTGCTTGACAACATGTTGTACACCTGCACGCCCGGCAAAGTACTGGACATTGCCTACACCGACTTTGTGGTGCCACGTGTCGAAGTGGAGTTGGCTTTTGTGTTGAAGCATGACCTTCAAGGCCCAGACATCACCGTTGAACAAGTCTTGGCCGCCACCGAGTACGTCACCCCAGCCATTGAAATCATTGACTCACGCATCGAGCAATTTGACCGCCACACCAAGGTGATGCGCAAGCCTTGGGGTGAACATTTGAAGGCGGGCCAAATTGTGTTGGCCGGCTCCTTCACCAAGCCAGTGCCCGCCAAAGTGGGCGATGTGTTCGACGCAGACTACGGCCCCTTAGGTCGTTTGCAATTTCAATTCAACTGAAAGAATTCTCATGAAAACGCCTGTCAATCGTTTCAAAAAAGCCATCACAGAAAAGCGCGCGCAAATTGGTTTGTGGGTAGGTTTGGCCAGCAGTTACAGCGCAGAAATTTGTGCCATGGCGGGCTTCGACTGGTTGCTGATCGATGGTGAACATGCACCCAATAATTTGCAAAGCATTCAGCAGCAACTGCAAACCATTGCGGCCTATCCGGTGAACAATGCCATCGCGCGCGTGCCAGTGGGTGATGCCGCGCTGATCAAACAGTATTTGGATTTGGGCGCGGAAACCCTGCTGATTCCCATGGTGGACACACCCGAGCAAGCCGCTCACTTGGTTCAAGCCATGCGCTATCCGCAAAATGATGGCAAGGGTGGCATCCGAGGCATGGGCGGTGCGCGTGCTTCACGCTGGGGCATGTTTCCCAATTACACCAAAGAGGCCAATGA
>RFVJ01000364.1 GCA_009928125.1 Betaproteobacteria bacterium | reverse complement strand
AGGCCCTTGACGAACCATTTTTGCATCAAGATCACCACGAGGGCGGGCGGGAGCATGGCCAAAATAGCGGTGGCCATGACGATGTTCCATTCGGTATAGGCCTCACCGGCCAGCATGCGTTTGATCCCCATCACGATGGGGTACATGTCTTCGTTGGTGGTGACCAAGAGAGGCCACAGGTATTGGTTCCAGCCGTAGATGAACTGGATCACAAACAAGGCGGCAATGTTGGTGGCCGACAAAGGCAGCAAGATGTCTTTGAAGAAGCGCATGGCGCCTGCACCGTCCATGCGAGCGGCTTCGACCAATTCATCTGGCACGGTCAAGAAAAATTGACGGAGCAGAAAGGTGGCTGTGGCCGAGGCAATGAGGGGAATCGTGAGGCCAGCATAGGTGTTCAACATGCCCAAGTTAGACACCACTTCATAAGTGGGGCTGATGCGAACCTCAACAGGCAACATCAGGGTGATGAATATCATCCAGAAAAATAAATTGCGAAACGGAAAGCGGAAATAAACCAGTGCAAAAGCGGAGAGCATGGAGATGGCAATCTTGCCAATGGAGATGACCAAGTAAGAAGTTATCGCCCGGCAACATCGACATGGGGATGCTTCGAGAAATTTGTTCGGCCGTTTGAGTAGAGGCGACAAAGGTCAGGTAAAGCGGAAACGCCACAATGGCAACGCCAAGCAACAAGATCACGTGCGACAGGATGTCAAGGGCAGGACGTCGTTCGATCATGTCAGTACTGCACTTTCTTTTCGACAAAGCGGAATTGCACCACGGTGAGGGCCACCACGATCACCATCAAGACGACGGACTGCGCAGCGGACCCACCCATGTCCATGGCCTTGAAGCCATCGTAGTAAACCTTGTAAACCAAGATGGCCGTGTCTTTGCCGGGACCGCCGTGCGTGGTGGCATCAATGATGGCAAAGGTGTCAAAGAACGCATACACCACATTGATGACGAGCAAGAAGAAAGTAGTGGGTGACAACAAAGGAAACACAATGGTCCAAAAGCGGTGCCACGGTGAAGCACCGTCGATGGCAGCTGCCTCAATCAACGATTTGGGAATCGACTGAAGTCCGGCCAAGAAAAACAGAAAGTTGTATGAAATTTGTTTCCACACGGAAGCCATCACGATCAGCGCCATCGCATGGTTGCTGTTGAGCAAGTGGTTCCAGTCAAAGCCCAAGCTGCGAAGGAAATACGCCACCACGCCCATGGGGGATGCAAACATGAAAATCCATAAAACACCAGCGACCACTGGGGCCACAGCGTAGGGCCAGATGAGCAAAGTTTTGTAGAGTCCTGCACCGCGAACCACGCGATTGGCCATAACGGCCAGCAGCAATGACACGGCCAAACCAGTGCTGGCCACCAAAATGGAAAAGAAGGCTGTTGTTTTGAAAGAGGCCAGGTAACTGGTGTCGCTGAAAAGTCGATCGAAGTTTTCCATGCCGACAAATTCGACCGAGCCGCCAAATGCATCTTGCATCAGCACGCTTTGGTAAAGGGCTTGTCCTGCAGGCCAAAAGAAAAAGACCAA
>RFVJ01000363.1 GCA_009928125.1 Betaproteobacteria bacterium | reverse complement strand
CAAAGAACGCCGTTTGCAAGAAGCTGGCACCTTGTCTGGTGGTGAGCGTCAAATGTTGGCCGTCGGCAGAGCGCTGATGTCTCGTCCTTCCCTGTTGATGTTGGACGAACCCAGTTTGGGTTTGGCGCCGCTCATTGTGAAAGAGATCTTCAACATCATCGAAACCCTTCGTCAAACGGGTGTCTCGATTGTGTTGGTTGAACAAAATGCACGTGCTGCGCTGGCCGTGGCCGATCATGGCTACGTTCTGGAAATGGGCGAAGTCAGCCTTCAAGGCAAGGCTTCCGATTTGGCCAATGACCCCCGCGTGATCGACACCTATTTGGGTGCAGCCAAAAAATAAAGAACGAACATCATGAGCGATTACCAACCCCGTATCCAAGACATGCAATTTGTCTTGTCCAATGTCTTGGGTGTGCCTGATCAGCTGAAAGCACTGTCAGCCTTTGATGAAGTCGATGCGGATCTGATGCACCAAGTGTTGGAAGAAGCAGGCAAATTTGTCGGTGAAGTGGTCGCCCCACTGAACCGGGATGGCGATGAAATTGGCGCGCACAATCGGCTTACCAAATGTTTTGGCAAGCAGGTTGGCCTGCACTTTCTGCAGCACCCGAAGACGGCGGACAAGGTTTGCCCTCTGTCTTGGAAATCATGCTCTATGAAATGCTGTCAGCCGCCAATCATGGCTGGACCATGGCACCTGGTTTGTTGCATGGTGCATATGAATGCATCAAGCACTACGCCAGCCCTTCACTCAAAGAAACTTACCTGAAAAAAGTCGGTACCGGTGAATGGCTGGCCACCATGTGCCTGACTGAACCGCACGCAGGCAGTGACTTGGGTTTGTCACGCACCAAAGCCACGCCACAAGCCGATGGCCGCTATGCATTGAATGGCACCAAGATTTTCATATCCGGCGGCGAACACGACCTCACCGACAACATCGTCCATTTGGTCTTGGCACGTTTGCCTGATGCACCGCCCGGCCCTAAAGGTCTGTCACTCTTTTTGGTGCCCAAGTTTTACCCCAACGGCGAACGCAGCGCCGTTCATTGCGATCGCATCGAAGAAAAGATGGGACTGCACGGCAGCCCCACTTGCGTGATGCGCTTTGACGACGCCATCGCAGAGATCATTGGCGAACCAGGCAAAGGTTTGAACGCCATGTTCGTCATGATGAATGCGGCGCGATTGCACGTGGCCATGCAAGGCATTGGGCTGTTGGATGCGGCTTGGCAAAAAGCCGACGCCTATGCCAGAGAACGCCGTCAGATGCGCGCGCCAGCAGGTCAAACAGTCAAACCCAAGTCTGCTGCCGAAGCCGATTTCATCATTGAACATCCTGCCATTCAACGCATTTTGAACACCCAACGTGCATGGGTGGATGGCGGCCGTGTGCTGGCCTACCAAACGGCGGTGGCGTTAGACCGAATCAAACACGCAAACAAAGAGGATGCAGTCAAAGCTCAACGCTGGTGCGCGCTGGTCACGCCCGTGATGAAAGCCGCCTTCACCCACCAAGCCTTTCATGGTGGCAGCGATTGTCTGCAAGTCTTGGGCGGTCATGGCTATGTGCGCGAGTGGGGCATT
>RFVJ01000362.1 GCA_009928125.1 Betaproteobacteria bacterium | reverse complement strand
GCCTTCGTTGCTGAGGGTTTTGAGGGTGTTGAACAAAGACTCAAACACCGACAAATAAGCCGCTGTGCCCACATTGCCGCTGTTGGGTGGGAAGTTGAAAATGACCAAAGCCAGCTTGCGCTCGCTTCTTTGCTTCAAGCGGCTTTGCACCAATTTTTCAACACGCCTTGCCAGCATGTCGGTGCGTTCGGCGCAAGTGAACATGTCTTGCGATTGGTGTTCAGTGGTGAAGTGACAGTTGCGCTCGCAACCTGTGCAGCTGGTGCCGGCAGGGCCGGGTCTGCCGCCGTAGACCATGGGAATGGTGGAGCCATCCAACTCAGGAATGGCCACCATGATGGTGCTTTCGACGGGCATCAGGCCACGTTGTGAACTGCCCCATTGGTCAAGGGATTGAAACTCAACGGGGTGAGCCGCAATGTAGGGGACGTCGAGTTGCGACAAAATCTGTTCAGCAGCTTTGGCATCGTTGTAGGCAGGGCCACCGACCAAAGAGAATCCAGTCAAAGACACCAAGGCATCGATTTTGGATTTGCCATTTTGCAGAAAGAAATTTTCAATGGCAGGACGCGAATCGAGGCCACTGGCGAAAGCTGGTATGACGCGCAAGCCGCGTGACTCAATGGCTGCAATGACAGCGTCGTAGTGCAGGGCATTGCCCGCCAACAAATAGGAGCGTAAGAGCAGCAAACCAACTGTGGGCTTGCCCTCAAGTTCTTTGGGCAATTGCTGAAGGCTCTCGGAGATTTTGCCCTTCATCTTGGGGTGGTAAAGACCCACCTCAGGGTACTCAATGGGATCTTCAGCTTGCGAACCCAGTTTGAAGTTTTGACGCTCGGGCGCTGCATAGCGATTGACCAAACTCAACACCATGTTGGTGATGTTTTGTTCAGAGCCCGCCAACCAGTAACGCATGGTCAAGAAGAACATGCGCAAGTCTTGTGCTGTGCCCGGAATGAAACGCAACAACTTGGGTAAGCGGCGAAGCATGGCCATTTGCTTGGCGCCTTCCGACTTGCCAGATGATTTTTCTTCGGTGTTTTCTTTGGCTTTGGGACGTAACTTTTTCAGCAGGCTCATCAAGCCAGACGATTGGCCACCCATGGCAAATTTGCCCATGCGTGTGAGTTGCATCACAGGCGGAGCTGACATGATGCAGACCATGGCATCGCAGTGGTCACGCTTGGCGGTCAAGGCGTCAATCACGGGCAAATAATGATCTTCCATGAAGAGCATGGACACAATCACCATGTGCGCACGGTCAATGTCTTGCAAGCAACGCTTCAAGGCATCTTCGCTGGCACGGTATTCACTGGCCGCGTGCAGTTTGAATTCCAAACCCGGTAGCTTTTGCGCCAACTTGGCTGCAGACCGTTGCGCTGCACTGGACAAATGCGTGTCCAGCGTCAGCATCACCACCCGCATGCCAGCGCGTGCTGACTTGGTGGTGGATGAAGATCCCTTCATCTCAACGGCTGTAGTGAGCTTTGGCATCGTAAAGTGTGTCCACAGTGATGGTTGCGACACCTTGGTCGAGGGCATATTTTTCGGTGTTGCGACGGGCTTTGCCGCGCACAAAAAATGGAATCTT
>RFVJ01000361.1 GCA_009928125.1 Betaproteobacteria bacterium | reverse complement strand
CGGGTGATGAAGTCTTGTTTGTAGACGTCGTTGAAGTTGTGCTTGGCCATGGCCGAGATGTCGGCGCCGGCGGCAAAGGCTTTTTCACTGCCAGTGACGATGATGCAGCCAATGGCTTCGTCAGCATCAAAGGCCTTCAGAGCAGCCCCCAACTCGTCCATCAAAGGACCGTTCAAGGCGTTCAAAGCCTTGGGGCGATTCAGGGTGACGATGCCAACTTTGCCGCCTTCCGTGCGGACTTCAATGTTTTCGTAAGCCAAAACAGATCTCCAAGAGAGGTTGAATGTCGTGACCCCTGACTATAACGGGACGAAAATGGGTTCCAAATCAAGGGAAAATATTAACCAACCGATCGGTCGGTTAATGGTACATTTCCAGTTTCAGCGCACAAACAGGACCTCATCCATGACCCAAGACCCCAACTTGGCTGCAACTTCAACAGTGAGTTTTGAAAAACGCGGTGCCGTGGCCCTGGTCACGCTCAACCGTCCTCAGTCCTTGAACAGTTTCACGCGACAAATGCACCACGACCTGTGGGCTGCATTGGATCAAGCTGAGGCCGATCCAGAAATTCGTGCAGTGGTGCTCACAGGTGCAGGCCGAGGTTTTTGCGCGGGTGCTGATTTGTCTGAATTTGACTTCACGCCAGGCCCGGACATGGTCAAACGAGCTGATCCTGGCCCCATCATCGATCAAGCGTTCAATCCCAGCACGCGTCGCATTCAATCGCTGCGCATGCCCATCATTGCGGCTGTCAATGGCGTAGCAGCTGGTGCGGGTGCCTCCATTGCCATGGCCTGCGACATTGCCATTGCTTCACCCCATGCCAGTTTCATTCAGGCCTTCAGCAAAATTGGTCTCATCCCTGATGCCCATGGCCATGGCCGAAAAATTAGCGGTCATGCCCACCAAGGCTTTGGTGGCCACACGCCATCTCATGATGGGCGCGCACACCCGCAGTTTGTCGGCGCAACTGGACCAAGAGCGCGATGCGCAATCGGCGCTGGGCCAATCTCACGATTACTTTGAAGGCGTGAAAGCCTTTTTGGAAAAGCGCCCTGCGCAATTTAAAGGCGAATGACCATGAGTTCTGATGCAAATCCCACCACTGCGCCTTCACAAGCGGCCATCGATTTGGCCAAACAAGTAGGGGCGTCGATGTTTGCAGTCGATACGGCCAGCAAAGACACCATGGGCATGGAACTCTTATCGTGCGAACCTGGCCGCGCAGTGATCCGCATGGAGGTGAAAGAACTGCATTTGAACGGCCACAAAATTTGCCATGGTGGTTTCATCTTTACCTTGGCCGATTCCACGTTTGCCTTTGCCTGCAACAGCTACAACAAGGTGGCAGTGGCAGCGGGGTGCAGCATTGAGTTTTTAAAGTCTGGCCAATTGGGTGATGTGCTCACGTGTGTTGGTCAAGAGCAAACACTGAGTGGTCGTCATGGCATTTACGACATGAAAGTGACCAACCAAAAGGGCGAGGTCATTGCCATGTTCCGCGGCAAGAGTGCGCAGATCCAAGGCACTGTGATACCCGAATAAATTTGGACAAGTTGGAGAAAAAGAGATGAGCAAAGCTTCCCCATTGCCGCTAGAGCCGATTGAAAAAGCCAG
>RFVJ01000037.1 GCA_009928125.1 Betaproteobacteria bacterium | reverse complement strand
GCATCTTTGAACGTGATCCAAGGATGGCCTGTCTCAAACAGCATGGAGAGCATTTTGCGCCACAGGTCGTTGGCCTGAATGGTGCGGCTGGGCTTGATTTCGCCGGCGGCGGCTTTTTGCTCGTAGGCCACATAGGCTTTTTCGAACTCAACGCCAAACTTGTCGTGCAAATCGGGGCAATCGGAAGGCGAGAACAAAGTCCAAGTGCCTTTTTCCATGACACGGCGCATGAACAGGTCGGGAATCCAATTGGCGGTGTTCATGTCGTGCGTGCGGCGGCGGTCGTCACCGGTGTTTTTACGCAGTTCCAGGAACTCTTCGATGTCGAGGTGCCAAGTTTCGAGGTAAGTACAGACCGCACCTTTGCGTTTGCCGCCTTGGTTCACAGCCACAGCGGTGTCGTTGACCACTTTGAGGAAAGGCACCACGCCTTGTGATTCGCCGTTGGTGCCCTTGATGTGGCTGCCCAAAGCGCGAACACGGGTCCAGTCATTGCCCAAACCGCCAGCAAATTTAGACAGCAAAGCGTTTTCTTTGATGGACTCGTAGATGCCGTCGAGGTCGTCGGGCACGGTGGTGAGGTAGCAGCTGGACAGCTGTGAGCGCAAGCCCGCACTGTTGAACAGGGTGGGGGTGCTGGACATGAAGTCGAAGGAAGACAGGACTTCGTAGAACTCGATGGCGCGGGCTTCGCGGTCGGCTTCGTTCAGGGCGAGGCCCATGGCGACGCGCATGAAGAAAGATTGGGGCAACTCAATGCGGGTTTTGCGCACGTGCAAGAAGTAGCGGTCGTACAAAGTTTGCAGGCCGAGGTAATCGAACTGCAGGTCGCGCTCGGCTTTCAGGGCGCTGGCCAACTTGCGCAGGTCGAATTGCAGGAGTTTTTCATCGAGCAAGCCGTTGTCGACCCCCTTTTTGATGTAGCCGGGGAAGTAATCAACGTAGTGAGCGGCCATGTCCTTCAAGAGCACTTCTTTGCCCAAAACTTCTTTGGCAATGGTGTGCATCAGCAGGCGGGCTGTGACGTAGGTGTAGTCGGGGTCTTTTTCAATGAGGGTGCGAGACGCCAAGATGGACGCCTTGTAGACCTCCTCCATGGGCACACCGTCGTAGAGGTTGCGCATGGTTTCGGCCACGATGGGGCCGGGCTGGACGTCTTGGCCCAAACCTTGGCAGGCATTGACGATCAAGCCTTGCAAATAGTTGACGTCGAGGGGCACGCGCTGGCCACCGTCCAAAACGTGCAAGGTGGGATGGGCACTGACCGCGGCTTTTTCTTCTTTGACTTGGGCGCGTTCTTGGGTGCGACGTTCACGGTAGAGCACATAGGCACGGGCAACTTCATGGTTGCTGCTGCGCATCAGGCCCAGCTCAACTTGGTCTTGCACATCTTCAATGTGGAAGGTGCCGCCTCCAGGGCGTGAGCGCATCAGTGCGCGCACCACAGTTTGGGTGAGGCCGTCCACCACTTCGCGCACGCTGGCCGAAGCAGCGCCTTGTGTCCCGTGAACGGCCAAAAAGGCTTTCATCAAGGCCACTGCAATTTTGTTGGGCTCAAAGGGCACCACCGCACCATTGCGTCGGATGATTTGGTAGTTGGCCAAAGCATGGGGTGCCGCAGCCGTTGCGGTGGACACATCGTTGGCGCCCAAGAAGCCTTGGGGATTCGATGTTGGATTGAGCTCAATTTGCATAACGTTCTCTGTGATCAATGTCGGTTCAATAGTCTGGTTGACTGCCATCTTGCGAAGGGCTGGGTGGGGCAGTCAAACGGGGTCGTCAAAGTAGCGTGTTTTCTGGTTTTTCGTCGAACAGTGTCTTTGGCGTTGAGACACTATATCTGGGGTCTGGGGTGAATTCAAGCCACTAGGGGTAGTGTAAAAAAAGTGCCGCAAGGGCACTCCAAATGGTTTCAAAAATTTGAAAATATTTTCAAAACTCGGGAAAGTACTGAGGCGGCCACGCGACATTTTTTTGCAAAAGCGCCCAGTCAAATCCAGGTCCGGGATCTTTTTTGCGACCGGGTGCGATGTGCTCGTGACCTGCCACATACGCGATGGGGTATTGTTGCCTCAAGGCTTGGCATAGCTGCGACAAAGCGTCGTACTGAGCCGCTTCAAAAGTCTCGCCTTCAAGACCTTCGAGTTCAATGCCAATGGAGTCGTCGTTGCAGTTGCTACGGCCGCGGTATTGGGAGACACCGGCATGCCAGGCACGGTCGTCACAGCTGACGAACTGCCAGACTTTGCCTTGTCGCTCAATGAAGAAATGGGCAGAGACTTCGAGGCCACGAATGCTTTGGAAGTAAGGGTGTGCGTCCCAATCCAGTTGGTTGGTGAACAGCTGATGCACAGCTTGCGTGCCGTATTCACCCGGTGGCAAGCTGATGGCGTGAACCACGATCAAATCGATTTGGGCTTGCGGTGGCCGTGTGCCATGGTTGGGTGACACACATTTTTCAGCCGCTTGACACCAGCCGTTGTGCCAAAGATCGAAGCGCATGGTGTGGGCCTTGCGATGAAAGAGGCCGTTAAACGCGGTTGTCCGCGGCGGCTTGGCAGTGCGCCAGAGAACAGTAAATGCCGCGCTGCCCTTGCACCATGTCTGCCGTGGGCATGTGCACGCCGCAATGACTGCAGGCCTGCATGGGGCTGGGCTCTGAGGCGGGGTTGTTGGCGCTTGAATCGGTCTGGGTGGACTTGGATTTTCTGTCGTTCAAGGCATTCAAGCGGTTTCTGCGCCACAGCCAAACCGCAAACAAAATGGTCAGCAGTAAAAGCAGAATTTTCAAAGACTGCGTCCCAAAATAACTTCCAGCACAAATCGCGAGCCTGCATAGGCCAGCAACAGCAAAGCCGCGCCGGCGTAGAGAACACGCACTGCCCGCCGGCCGCGCCAACCCAATTGGTGTCTGCCCAAGAGCAAGGCGCCAAAGGTGAGCCAAGACAGGATGGAGAACACTGTTTTGTGGTCCCATTTCCAATGCGCACCCGCAGCACCGTAGAGTTGCTCACCAAATGCAAAGCCTGCGATGAGGGTGAGGGTGAGCAACACAAAACCCAGCATCACAAATCGGAACATGAGTCGCTCTAGGGTGAGCAAAGGCAAGCCACTTTGGTTTTCATTGCCTTGTCGGATTTCAATTTCAGCGCTGGTCATGAGGGCTGCATGAATGACAGCGGCGGCAAACATGCCATAGGAGGCAATGCCCAAGGCCCAGTGCAGGGGGAGCCAAATGGAGGCGGTGACTTGAAGCGCTTGCCCAGGAAACACCCAGGCCAGTGCCACCGTTGCACTGCCCAAAGCCGCCATGGCCCAACGCGCTTTCAATTGAGGAAAGTATTGGGTTTCAACAGCATAGGCTGTCAAAACCCACCAAACCGTGACGGACAAAGCAGGGGCAAAGCCAAAGCGCGGCGTTTCACCCAAGAGGCCAATGCCGATGGTGATGCCATGTAAGAGCCATGCGAGCCACAAGTAACGACGTGCCAAGCTGGGGCCCATTCGATCTGCCGTGATGGCGGGAATGGCATAAGCGATGGCAGTTAAAAGCGTTAACCACATCGCCAAATCAGATGGACTGGCTAAAATCATGTTTCCTAGTTTAGCGTTTTGAGCCCTTGCAATTTGGCAATCGGCGCAAAACCTAGCGGTTTATGAGAAATTTTCCTTATGGCTTCCGCCCTCACCGACAAACTCTCGCAACTTGTTAAGCAAATCAGTGGTCAAGCGCGGATCACGGAGTCCAATGTCACCGACATGCTGCGCGAGGTTCGCATGGCCTTGCTGGAGGCCGATGTGGCTTTGCCGGTGGTGCGCGATTTCATTGCCCGAGTGAAAGAAAAAGCCCTGGGGCAAGAGGTGCTGGGTTCCTTGAAACCGGGTCAAGCTTTGGTGGCCATCGTGAACCGCGAATTGGCGGCCACCATGGGCGAAGGGGTGGCCGACATCAACTTGGCCGCACAACCGCCTGCTGTCATTTTGATGGCGGGTTTGCAAGGCGCGGGTAAAACCACCACCACCGCCAAGTTGGCCAAGCACCTGATTGAGAAGCGCAAGAAAAAAGTGCTGACCGTCTCGGGCGACGTGTACCGACCCGCGGCCATTGAGCAGTTGAAAACCGTCACTGCACAAGCCGGCGCCGAATGGTTTCCCAGTTCACCTGATCAAAAACCTTTGGACATTGCCCGTGCCGCCATCGATTACGCACGCAAGCATTTCTTTGATGTGTTGCTGGTCGACACGGCGGGTCGATTGGCCATAGACGAAGCCCTGATGGCTGAAATTCGGGCCTTGCACGCTGCATTGAACCCTGTTGAAACCTTGTTTGTGGTCGATGCCATGCAGGGACAGGATGCAGCCAACACCGCCAAAGCCTTCAAAGATGCTTTGCCCCTGACCGGCATTGTTCTGACCAAACTGGATGGTGATTCACGGGGTGGCGCGGCCTTGTCAGTGCGTCAAATCACGGGCGCGCCCATCAAGTTTGCAGGCACCAGCGAAAAAATTGACGGCCTTGAAGTATTTGATGCCGAACGTCATGCAGGCCGCATCTTGGGCATGGGCGATATCTTGGCTTTGGTGGAGCAAGTCACTGCTGGCGTGGACATGGAAGCCGCGCAAAAGTTGGCGGCCAAAGTCAAGAGCGGCAGCGGTTTTGATTTGAACGATTTCTTGGCGCAAATTCAGCAAATGAAACAGATGGGTGGCTTGTCCAGTTTGATGGACAAATTGCCCACGCAGTTGGCGGCCAAAGCGGGCAACATGGATTTGGGCAAAGCCGAAAAAGACATTGCGCGCAAACAAGGCATCATTCACAGCATGACACCGCGTGAGCGCACCAAACCTGAACTCATCAAAGCCACACGCAAACGCCGCATTGCCATGGGTGCAGGCGTTCAAGTGCAGGATGTGAACCGCTTGCTCAAAGAGTTTGAGCAAATGCAAGACAATACTCTCGCCGCTGAAATTCCACCTTGTCTTCCGCGTCATTGAAGCGCGATTGCTCTGACTGTTTGATGCGCTGGTAATAGCGCACAAAGTCAGCGCCCAATCCCGCGCTCAAAATTGGGTCATCGCCCAATCGCGCTAAGGCATCACCCAAAGTCAAGGGCAAACGCTCGGCACTTTCCGCGTAAGGTGCCTCTGTGGCGAATGGCGCCGTCAGTTCGTTTTCAATGCCATCCAAGCCCGCCAAAATTTGCGAGGCCATGTACAGGTAGGGATTGGCAGCAGGCTCGCCCATTCTGTTTTCAATGCGCGTGCCAGCATCGCCGGGGCCACCCACCACGCGGAGCATGGCGCCGCGATTGTCGCGGCCCCACAAAATGCTTTGCGGCGCCAATGCGTTGGGCTTGAAGCGACCAAAGCCATTGACTGTGGTGGTACACAAAGAAGTCATGCCTTGACCATGGGTCAACAAGCCGGCCAGATACGTTGCACCGATCTTGGACAGGGTGTGACAGGCATCGTCTGGACGCAGCGATTGCGCCTCTTGAATGGCTTGCGCAGTGGTGCGCGCAAACAGGTTTTGATTTGTTTGCAAGTCGTAGAGCGATTGATGCAAATGCCAGCCACTGCTCATGATGTTCTCAAACGGTGGTCGGCACATGAACGTGGCGTGATAGCCGGCACGCCGCAAAGCTTGTTTGACGGCGCTTCTGAAAAGCACCATGTTGTCGGCTGCCGTCAAGGCATCGGTGGCTTTGAACACGGCTTCAACTTGGCTGGGGCCCAGTTCAATTTCCAGAGACAACAGTGGCAAACCCACATCTTGAGCCGTTTGTTTGACGATGCGCAGCGCAGGTTCTGCACGGTCAAACCACAACTCGTTGAGCAAGTTGTAGCCAGGATGAATCATGCTGACCGCGGGTGCGGGTCCTGGCCATGCGGCTTGCGCAGGGTCTGCATCGTCACCGTGCTCGGCATCTTGGAGTTTGTAAATGTGAAACTCAACTTCTAGGCCGCATCGCATGCCCCAACCTTTGGCGGCCAACTTCTCCAATGCTGCTTGCAAAATGCGGCGTGAGTCGTAGGGGACCACTTGGCCATTCGGAAACCAAGGTTGGCACAACAACCAGCCTGTTTTTTCAGCCCAAGGCAAAATTTTGAAGGTGCTGGGGTCAGGCAATAACATCAGGTTGCTGGCGCCTTCAAAACCAGGCAATTCGTGTTTGACATCGGCTTCAAACACCTTGTACACGGTGCGATCAGAAGTGTCTTTGAGCATCAAGGTGCTGACCATGCCCATGCCTTGCGCAAAAGCATGGGCCAATTCGGAAGTGACCCAGGTTTTGCCGCGCAAACTGCCATGCACATCACACCAAACCAAGCGGACCCACGTCAGGCCAGAGGCTTGCGCCAAGGCCAGCACGCGTTGCACCTCGGCTTGCCGCGCTTCGGTGTTGATGCCGCACTTGTCGGCGAAGGTGTTTCCAGTGCTTGTGATCATGCGGGTCACTTAGGGCGCATGGGGTGTGCTCGCATCCCACGGCGCGCCATCGCGCTTGGCTTGCATGGTGTGTCGTGACCAGGTGGGCCAATCTTGGGCAGGCGCGATGCCATCGACGGTGTCGGGGCCCAATCGGGTGTTTGCAACTTCGGCCTTGGCAAAACCGGGGGGCAATGCGCCTGCGGCCACATCGTCAATCGCTTTGGCCAACATGCGGCGATTGGCAATGATCACTTTGTCGGAAGTGCCCAAATGCTCACGGGTGCGATTTTGAATGGCCCCCATGCTTTCGCAGGCCCATTGATCGTGCACATTGATGTCGTCCTCGCCCATGCCCAAAAACGTGCGCGTCATTTGTTCTTCGGGGTTGAAGCCCCAGTTGTTGTGACGACCTGATTTGGGAATGTAGTCGGGCAGGCTGACGGCTTCAAGCCGTTGATTGCGCATGGCGTCTTTGTTGACCGGATCGGCAAAACTCGTGAACACGGCATACCAGTAGGTGTGTGTGTCGTCCACCGGCACGTGCATCTGTGTGATGGTCATGGTTTCTGACAAGGGAATCACAAAGGTGTTGGGGAACAGCGCATTGGTAATGCGCACATGCGTCAACTTGTCTGTCATGGGCCGGAGCGTGGTCAGTTGCAGGCCATAAGGTTGTTCGGTGAAGGCTATATCGGGTTGGTCAAACTCGCGCATGACGCGGGTCATGGGCCATTTTTCACCATCGATTTCGCCAGCGCTGGCGCCGCGAAATTGTTTGCCGTAGGTGTCTTCCAAGGAGGCGTCGTTGAAGAAACGGTGCAAGAAAGAAGCATGTGCTGGGTCGATGCCCACCTCGAAGGCTTGGAGGCGGGCGTTTCGAGGCATTGGCCCGTGATGTCAAATTTCCAGCCATGAAAAGGGCAACGGAGGCCATCGCCTTCGTTGCGACCAAATGCCAGGTCGGCGCCGCGGTGGGGACAGTCGCGATCGAGCAAACCAAATTGACCCTGCGCATTTTTGAACAAGACCAAGTCTTGGCCTAACAAGCGAACCGCTTTGACAGGTCGGATGGCCATGCGGGGATCGAGTTGAGGATTGAATTCGTCGATCAAAGCCACAGGGTGCCAGTAATGTCGTAGCATTTCGCCACACGGTGTGCTTGGACCAATGCGCGTGAAGCGCTCGTTTTGTTCTGCTCTCATGAATTCACTTTAACGCAAAAACCAGAGGAAGAAAATGATTTCGCGCAAGCTGCCCTTCGCAGAAAACGAGTTGCTTTTTGTCTACGGGACGTTGTTGTCTGGCCTGAGCAACCACCACCACATGCAAGGCGCAAGGTGTCTGGGTCCGGCCACGATGCAGGGTGCTTTGTTTGATTTGGGTGACTATCCCGCCATGCGCTTGATCGGCGACAGTACAGCGCCGATGGGTACTGTGCTGGGGGAGTTGTACCAAATTGATGCGTCGCAGTGGCAGCGTTTGGACGATCTGGAAGAAGTCGATCCAGCGTCTGTCGAGAACTCCATGTACTTGCGAGTCTCGGCCGATGTGACTTGGCTTGCAGCAGACACGCCCCAAGCACTGCGTGCGCAAGTCTACGTGTACAACTGGTCCTTAGAGGGCAGACACCCCATAGAACATGGCGACTTTCGCCGCCATGTTTCAAACACCAAAGCCTAGGCTTTATTCAGGCAACACCAAGTCGCCGCGCAATGAGTGAGACAGCGCAGTATTGATGCGCACATCCACCATTTGACCTACCAAACGCATGCCATTGGGGCCGGCAGGGAAGTTCACCACGCGATTGCATTCGGTGCGACCCGCCATTTCGGTGGCGTCTTTGCGGGCTGGGCGCTCGACCAAAATGCGTTGAACGGTGTTCAAGCGACTGTCGCCGATGCGTTTGACGTTGGCCTCGATGGTGGCTTGCAAATGATGCAAACGTTTCAGCTTCACATCGTGCGGTGTGTCATCGTGCAAGTTGGCTGCAGGTGTGCCAGGACGTGGGCTGAAAATGAAGCTGAAGCTGGTGTCATAGCCTACATCGTCAATGAGCTTCATCATCTTGCTGAAGTCCTCGTCTGTCTCGCCGGGGAAGCCCACAATGAAGTCACTGCTCATGGCCATGTCGGGCCTGATGGCGCGCAGTTTGCGAACGGTGCTTTTGTATTCCATCGCGGTGTAGCCGCGTTTCATGGCCATCAAAATTTTGTCAGAGCCGTGTTGCACGGGCAGATGCAAATGGCTGACCAACTTGGGTACCTTGTCGTACACATCGATCAGGCGCTGTGTGAATTCGTTGGGATGGCTGGTGGTGTAGCGAATTCGCTCAATGCCAGGGATATCGGCTACGTATTCAATCAGCAGCGCAAAGTCGGCAATCTCGGCGGTGTCGCCCATTTTGCCGCGGTAGGCATTGACGTTTTGACCGAGCAAGGTAATTTCGCGCACGCCTTGTTCAGCCAAGCCAGCGACTTCGACCAAGACGTCTTCAAAAGGACGACTGACCTCTTCGCCACGGGTGTAAGGCACCACGCAGTAGCTGCAATATTTGCTGCAGCCTTCCATGATGGACACGAAAGCGGTAGGGCCATCCATTTTGGCGGGTGGCAAGTGATCGAACTTTTCAATTTCAGGAAAGGTGATGTCGACTTGCGGGCGTTTTTTGGCACTGCGCGCAGCGAGGAGTTCGGGCAAGCGGTGCAAAGTTTGGGGACCAAACACCACGTCGACGTAGGGTGCGCGTTTGATGATGTCAGCCCCTTCTTGGCTGGCCACACAGCCGCCCACGCCAATGAGCACACCGCGTTCTTTGAGGTGCTTGACGCGGCCTAAATCGCTGAAGACTTTTTCTTGGGCACGCTCACGCACCGAGCAGGTGTTGAACAAAATGAGGTCGGCTTCTTCGACGTCTTGGGTGGGCTCGTAACCCTCGGCAGCCTTCATGACGTCCGCCATTTTGTCCGAGTCGTACTCGTTCATTTGGCAACCGAAGGTTTTGATAAAAACTTTTTTGCTCACAAGAAACTCCAAGCGGTGACTGGTTTATATCCAGGGGCTGGTGGAAGGTGCTCGCCATTGCAGCGTGCTGTTCAGCCTCCGATTATCGCAGGGACTGAGGGGTCTAGGCATCCCAAGTTGAAAGGGCCGTAGTGACGGCGTGTCAGTGCGTTTCTGGTTTTCTGTAAAACATGGGGTAGTAGCGCGCCACCACCGGTCCGTCAAAAGCCCAAGACATGCATTTGCCCACGTGGGGTGGTGGTGAGGTGGGTACTTGCTCTGGCAGACCCAATTGTTGAGCTTTGAATTGGCGTGCAGAAGGAATGGTTTGGTAAGCCGCAGTGGCCATGTTGAACAGCATCTCGCGCAAATGCGTACACCCAGCCACGCCGCCAATGTGTGAGTCAATCGTTTTACGCCACCCCGCACCCAAGGTGCAGCCTACCAGTTTGTGCATGTTCAGGGGGGCTCGGTCACATTCTGGATGAGGGATGTGTGCCATGTCGGTGATCACATCGTGAATTTTGAAATCGTTGTCTACGGTGAGGCGAATGTTCAGACCGTGAATGGGTTGGCCGGCTTTCAGGGGACCTTGGCTTGGAATGATGAAGTTGTAAGTTTTGACATCTGTTAGCGCGGCTTCAATGTCCCACAGGCCATCTTCACGTTCAAAGCCAGAATAGACCACGGTGCGCGTATGTGACAGTTTTCGGGGGGAGGGTGGTGGAAGTGCCAATGTCTGCCTCATCAATTTCGAGTTCAATGGGTTGATTATCGATTTGATTTGGAGCTTTTGAATGTCAACTGCAGCACAACCCCTGATTTCTCCAGCTGTTCGCCGTCAAACCATTGCGGATGCGCTCAGGCGAACTGCTTTGCGACTTCCAAATAAGTTAGGCATTGTGTGTGGCAGCACGTCTTGGACTTATGCAGAGTTTGATGCACTGGTGACGCGCTTGGCGGCAGGTTTGTCTGGCCAAGGCGTCAAGTCTGGCGATCGTGTGGCTGTGCTGTCGCGCAACTCGCATGGTTTTGCGGCGCTGCGTTTTGCGCTGGCCCGCATGGGGGCTGTCATGGTGCCCATCAATTTCATGTTGAAGGCTGAAGAAGTGGCTTATATCCTGCGACATGCGGGCGCTCAAACATTGGCCACCGATTCTGGTTTGGCCGATTTGGCCAAGCAAGCATCAGCTTTAGACACCCAAGTGCAGCAGTTTGTGTGGTTGCCTTCTGAAGACGCAAGCGAACCTGTGGCGGGTATGCTGAATTTTCATGAACTTGCAGCCTGCACCTCAGACTTGGCAGAGAGCGGTTTGGCCAGCCAAGACTTGGCACAAATTGTGTACACCAGCGGCACCGAATCGATGCCAAAAGGCGCCATGTTGACGCATGACGCGGTGCTGTGGCAATACGTGAGTTGTGTGGTGAATGCCGAAATTGCCGAGCACGATTTGGCCTTGCATGCGCTACCCCTTTACCACTGCGCACAGTTGGATGTGTTCTTTGGGCCCGCCATCTACATTGGCAGCAGCAACGTGATCACGGCTAAACCCGTGCCTAACAATTTGTTGGCGCTGATTGAGAAATACAAAATCACCAGTTTCTTTGCGCCCCCTACGGTGTGGATTGCTTTGTTGCGCTCGCCTTTGTTTGATGCCAACAAACTGACTCATTTGGCCAAGGGGTACTACGGCGCGTCCATCATGCCTGTTGAGGTCTTGAAGGAGTTGGCCTCACGCTTACCCAAAGTGCGTTTGTGGAACTTGTATGGCCAAACCGAAATTGCCCCCTTGGCCACCATGCTCGGCCCAGACGATCAATTGCGCAAACCTGGTTCGTGCGGCCGTGCTGTCTTGAATGTGGAAACTCGCGTGGTCAATGACGACATGCAAGATGTCAAGCCTGGTGAAGTAGGAGAAATCGTTCACCGCTCACCCCATTTGATGCTGGGCTACTTCAACGATGCTGAAAAAACACGTGCATCTTTTTCAGGGGATTGGTTTCACAGTGGCGACTTGGCCACCATCGATGAGGAAGGCTTCATCAGTGTGGTGGACCGCAAAAAGGACATGATCAAAACGGGCGGCGAAAATGTGGCCAGCCGGGAGGTGGAAGAAATGATTTACCGCTTGCCGGCTGTGAGCGAGGTGGCCGTGATCGGTTTGCCCGATCCTAAGTGGGTCGAAGCCGTGACGGCGGTGATTGTGTTAAAGACAGGTCAATCTTTGTCCGAGGCTGAGGTCATGGCGCATTGCAACCAACACATGGCCACCTTCAAAGTACCCAAGCGGGTGGTCTTTGCGGATGCTTTACCCAAAAATCCCAGCGGCAAATTGCTCAAGCGCGAACTGAGATCCCATTACGCCTGAACATAGAGGTGTTCACTGCCTCTTTGGTGAAATTGCTAATTTGTCCTACTAAATGTCCTATTGACAGGTCATTAGGAGTAATGAAACATATCGCCCATGAACCAAAACCTGCCATTGCCCAAGTACCACCAGATTTATCTGGTGTTGTGCGAGCAATTGCAAGAAGGCAAATTCGACGAGGGTTTGCCTGGAGAGTTGGCGTTGATGAAACAGTTTTCTGTGGCACGTGTCACGGTGCGTCGTGCGCTTCAGCAGATGGCGGAAGAGGGACTCATCAAACGTGAACCTGGACGCGGCACCCGTCCCGTGAAACGCAATGAAGTCAGTGCTTCCAAACTCGGCGGTGATCCATCAGGACAGGCCGGTCAGCAAGCGCGCTTGACGGGCTTGCTAGAAAACTTGGTCACCATGGGCTTGCGCACTTCGGTGAAGGTGTTGTCTGTGCAAACCTTGCTGGCACCTAAAGAGATCCAAGACAAACTCAAACTGTCAGCCACAGACTGGGTGCAAAAAGCCGAGCGGGTTCGAAGTACGCGTGAAGGGCCGTTGTCGCACATGACCACCTGGGTGCCTTCGGAGATTGCCCAAGGTTTTGGCCAGCGTGAACTGGCACAGAAACCCATTTTGGTTTTGCTGGAAGAGGCGGGCGTCAAAGTGGGACGTGCTGAGCAAACCATTTCTGCGCGCCTCGCGGATGCCGACATGGCACGCCACTTGGATGTGCCGGTCGGATCGGCTTTGTTGTCGGTGCGCCGTTTGATTTACGACCAGCAAGACAAACCTGTTCAGTGGTTGCTGGGCTTGTACCGTCCCGACCGTTACGAATACCAAATGCAGTTGTCCCGTGTTGGCAGCATTGACGCCCAAATTTGGGTGGACAAAGAGCTGTCAGCGAAATTTCATTGACCGTCCCTTGATTTTCCCTTGACCATTAAAAGGAGCTTCCCATGACCACACGTCGTCACTTTATGAGCCAGACCGCTGCAGCGGCTTCTGTCATGTCTTTCCCTTTGATTGCTGGCGCGCAAGCCAAGACCATCAAAGTGGGGGTGTTGCATCCTGTCACA
This sequence comes from Betaproteobacteria bacterium, assembly GCA_009928125.1. GTDB lineage: Bacteria > Pseudomonadota > Gammaproteobacteria > Burkholderiales > Burkholderiaceae_C > Limnohabitans_A. Next base: position 192 of record RFVJ01000037.1, on the reverse strand, counting down.
GGTGCACTGGCGTATTCAGGACAGCAGTGCCGTTTGGGTGCGCTGATGGCGATTGAGGACATCAACAAAGCGGGCGGCATCAAGTCATTGGGCGGCGCCAAAATTGAAGCCCTGTTGGGCGATGCCCAATCGAGCCCACAAGCCGGTACCGCCGAAATTGAAAAGATGAACGAAGCCGGCGTGAGCGCGGTG
>RFVJ01000360.1 GCA_009928125.1 Betaproteobacteria bacterium | reverse complement strand
TTGCCTTCTTTGCCGCCAAAGCCACCGCCCATGCGGCGGCAAATGACTTCCACATCGTTGGTGCTGAGGTTCAATGCAGACGCAGCTTCACGCTGGTTGCCATCAGGGTGCTGCGTCGAACAGTACAAGGTGAGTTGACCATCTTCACGTGGCACCGCGTACGTGATTTGGCCTTCCATGTAAAACTGTTCTTGCTGACCTGTTTCGGTACTGCCCTTCACTTTGCGGGGTGCTTTGGCAATGGCTTCGGCAGCATTACCACGCGTGATGCCTTTAGCAGGCATCACAAAACTTTGCGCTGCCATGGCTTCGTCAATGGTCAAGATGGGCTTGAGTTCTTTCACCAACACTTTGGCGTTGTGCGCCGCTTCGCGGGCATACAACATTTCACGTGCCACAACAACAGCGACAGCTTGTCCTAAAAACTCTACTTTGCCAACAGCCAAAAATGGATCGTCGTGAATGATGGGGCCGCAATTGTTTTCGCCAGGGATGTCTTTGGCGGTGTAAACAGCCACCACACCATGGGCTTTCAAGATGGCTTCGCGGTCAATGCCGTCGCCAATCAGTTCGCCATGGGCCACTGGCGACTTGATGATGGCCGCGTAAAGCGTGCCCGCCAACTCGGGCATGTCATCGGTGAAAGTGGCACCACCTGTGACGTGCAAATGCGCAGATTCGTGAATGACATCGGTGCCCTGCTGCAAACCAGACGCAGGCAATAAATTGTGCAAAGAAATGGGCGCGTTCATTCAGGCCACCTCCGTCGATTGTTGTTCAATGAAATCAATCACCAAGTTGCGAGCCACCAAAGAGCGGTAGGCCCAAGTGGCGCGCAAACCATCACGTGCCACAAAGCTAGCGGCAATGGCAGCATCCAAGTCGGACTCTTTCACGTCGGCAGGCGCTTTGCCTTCCAACACGGCTTCCAATTTGGGTGCGCGGCAAGGCGATGGCGCCAAGCCGTTGTAGGCCAACTTCACATTGCTGAGCTTGCCATCCTTCAAGGTGTAAGTGATGGCAGCACAAGTGGCCGAAATGTCTTGTTCAAAACGCTTGCTGATTTTGTGCGCACGGAAGACTTGACCCACTTGAGGTTTGGGCAACACCACGGCTTCGATGAACTCACCAGCTTGCAGCACGGTTTGCTTTTGACCTGTGTAAAACCGATCCAAAGACACTGTGCGTGTGGTGTCACCGCGCCGCAAAGTGAGTGTGGTGCCCAGCGCCATCAGGCACGGCATGGAATCGCCGATGGGTGAACCGTTGGCAATGTTGCCGGCCAATGTGGCGGTTGAGCGAATGGGGGGCGAGCCAAACCGGCGCAGCACTTCTGCAAAGTCTGGGTAAGCCTTGGCCACCAAGCCCTCGACTTCGGTGAGAGACACCACGGCACCGATGTGCCAAGCGTGTGGCGTCTCTTTCACCTGCTTGAGTTCGGCCACATTGCCCAAATACACGATGTGGTCTGGCCGTGAGAATTGTTTGTTCACTTGCAAGCCCACTTCGGTGCTGCCAGCGAGCAAGGTTGCGCCAGGGTGCTTCACCAGGTAGTCGGCCACTTCGGCCAAAGTGGCGGGAGATACAAATTCATTGCCTTTGCGTGTGCGAACCACGGGC
>RFVJ01000359.1 GCA_009928125.1 Betaproteobacteria bacterium | reverse complement strand
AAGCAAAACCCATGCTTTCATGTCTTGTTTGAGACGGCCCGCCAATTCACCTGCGGCCTCGCCAGATCCGGCATAAAAGTCAGCCCGAACAGCACCCACGATGGCACTGCCAGTGTCTTGGGCAATCACCAGCCGTTGGAGCTGGGTTTGAGGGCCGTGACTCACCAACCAAACCGGTGTTCCGTAGGGAATGCTGCCAGGATCAACCGCAATGGAACGGCCAGCTGTCAAGGGAACACCTTGCGCGCCCTTGGGGCCCAACAAAGCATCTTGAGGGTTCAGCGCTTCCTCTTTGAAAAACACATAGCGCGGATTTTTGGCCAGCAACTCCTGCGTTCGTTTGGGGTTTTGTGCAAGCCAAGCTTTGATGCCTGGCCAAGTGGCATCTTTGGTCAGGTTTTGGTCCAGCAACCAACGCCCAATGCTTTGATAGGGCTGATCGTTTGTGCCTGCAAATGCCAAACGAATTTGTTTGCGTGACCCGTCGGCCTGTGTCACCCAAAGCCTGCCAGAGCCTTGAATGTGCAAAATCATGGCATCGATGGGGTCGGCGAGGAAGGCCAGCTCCTTGCCTTTCAGGGCGCTTTGGGCTGCAGGCAATTTGCCAATCTCTTCACGTGTGTACCAAGGCGAGCGGGATTTCAAGTTGGCCGGCGGACTGTAAAGAGGGACCGTGAAACCAGGCTTGGCCACCCTGGACGCTTCGAGGACCGGTTCGTAATAAGCGGTTAACAGGCCGTTTGCAGGCTGAGGCGTACTTTGCAGGCTCTCAACGCGGTAGGGCTGAAAATTTTGCACCAACCAAGCGCGCTGTTGGGCAACGCTTTGGCCCTCTAAGCGCTTGATGGCTTGGCACAGTGGGCTTGCTGCGACTGCGCCTCTTGAACAGCTTTGCAGCCAAGCGGCCCAAGCCTCATTCAGATTGTCATCCTCAACGCCGGGCAGTTCAGACCAATTGCTTTGAACCCAGCGACTTTTGCTTTGATTGACAATGGAAAATGCCAGCGGCTGTCAGAGACGACGACGGACTATGATCTTCCAAATTGACCACGCGATTCCACTATGTTAATACTTACAGGCTGACCTGATGTGTTTACTGCACGCAAAGGTGTTGCTCTAAAGAACTTAGAATCAACAAAGCCATTTGAAAAACCTGTTATTTCACTTACAATAAAGTTTTGAGGATTTTTCTTTATGTAGTCTACAGTATCATTTTTGTACTTGATCTGAGCCGCGTATCTTTTTCTAAATAATGCTTCTTCTACAGCAAGACTATAATTAAATCGAGCATCAGCAAAAGGAGCTGCAAAACCCAAACACTCTATAAAAGTATGTATAGCTATGGGAGAAAGTTGTTTTAAGGATAGAGAATCGTCGTTATTGGAAATATCCCCAATGGCTACCGTACCTTTTGCAATAAGAAAGTCGTGGGCAGCTTGCATAGCCAATTGTCTTTCTTCTAAGGTGCTATGGGATCGCTGTAAACTAACGGAACTTAAAAAAGTAACTAAACCTGTATGTTTGGGAACAACTTGTTTTAAATGCGATAATTCTAAATGACAATGTGCATTGATAAACCCGGGACAAATGATACCCTCATAGTATATATCAACTTCCGTTG
>RFVJ01000358.1 GCA_009928125.1 Betaproteobacteria bacterium | reverse complement strand
ATGGCATCGTCGACCAAAATGCCGATTGAGAAAATCAAGGCAAACAAGCTCACCCGATTCAGGGTGAAGCCCCATGCCCAGCTGGCAAACAAAGTGGCGGTCAAGGTCAAAATGACTGCGCCGCCCACAATGATGGCTTCCCGTTTGCCTAGTGCCAAACCCACCAACAAAATCACCGAGGCGGTGGCAAAGGCCAACTTCTGAATCAGCTTGTTGGCTTTTTCTGCAGCGGTTTCGCCGTAGTCGCGTGTGATGGTGGCTTCAATGCCTTGGGGCAATACGGTGTTGCGCATTTGCTCAACACGTGCACGAGCAGCACGCGCCACATCGACCGCATTTTCACCCGGCTTCTTGGTCACGGTCATCGTCACAGCGGGGTACATCTGACCCTTCAAATCAGCCTGTGAAGCGCCAGGCATGTAGCTCACAAATTGCTGGGCTTGCTGCGCACCTTCTTCAATTTGCGCCACTTCTTTCAAATAGATGGGTTTGCCTGCGTGCACACCCACCACCACATCGGCAACGTCTTGGGCCGACTCAAAAAAGTAACCCGTTTCAATGTGGATGCGTTGGCCAGCTGATTGATCGGGGTTCATCACATACCCCGATAGTGCGCCCACGTTGGCACCCGCCAAGGCGCTTTGCACACTGCGCATGTCCAAACCTCGCTCACGCATGCGTGTCGGGTTCAAGTTCACTTGAACGGCTCGGCCTGGGCCGCCGATGGTTTGCACTTCACGTGTGCCCTTCACCTGCTTCAAATCCATCTCCAAACTGCGAGCCACACGCTCAAGCTCTAGCGCTGACGGTGCATCTTTGCCCCACAGAGTGACCGCCAACACCGGCACATCGTCGATGCCTTTGGGTTTGACGATGGGCGCCAAGGTGCCCAGGTCACGCGGCAACCAGTTTTGATTGGCATTCAGCACGTCATACAAACGCACCAAAGCTTCTGTGCGCGGAACACCCACTTTGAATTGCACCGTGAGCACGGCCATGCCCGGACGCGACACCGAATAAGTGTGTTCAATGCCGGCAATTTGTCCAAGCACTTGTTCGGCAGGTCGGGCCACTTTGCTTTGCACGTCTTCACTGCTCGCGCCGGGAAACGGAATCAGCACATTGGCCATGGTCACATTGATTTGCGGCTCTTCTTCACGGGGTGTGACCATCACGGCAAACAAGCCCATCAGCAACGCCACGATGGCCAACAAAGGCGTGAGTGCGTTGTTTTGAAACTTGGCGGCCAGCTGACCGGCAAAGCCAAACTTGCTGGGGTCAGGCCGCTGATCCTGATGTTTATCGTGCGACATGTGCGCCTTTCATGCCGGCTTGAATGGCATCCACGGCAATCAACTCACCCTCTTTCAAGCCAGCCCAAATTTCAACGCCTGCACTGCCATGGTTTGCCCCAATGCGCACCAGTTTCATGGCGAAGCCGTTTTCTTGGGCCACATACACGGCCGTGATTTCGCCGCGGCGCAAGATGGCAGAAGCGGGCACCAATCCCTTGGCCTGTGAAATGCCGGCTGTGCGCACGCGAACCTGCATGCCAGGCGCAGCTTGCAGGGCCACACCGGTGCGCGGCAAATCCAATTTGATGCCAATGGTTTGGCTGACGCCGTCTGCATTCGGCATCACT
>RFVJ01000357.1 GCA_009928125.1 Betaproteobacteria bacterium | reverse complement strand
AGCAAGAGCGCGATGCGCTGGCGGGTAAAAAAACAGGCGCCCTCATCAGTGGGTATCGCGGTTCACCTTTGGGCGGTTATGACCAAGCCCTTTGGAAAGCCAAGCCTTATTTAGAAAAGCACAACATTGTTTTTCAGCCTGGTGTGAACGAGGAGCTGGCTGCCACGGCCTTGTGGGGGACACAACAACTGGGCTTTGCACCGCCTGGCAGCAACAAGCTGGATGGGGTGTTTGGCATTTGGTACGGTAAAGGACCTGGGGTCGACCGTTGCTCTGATGTGTTCAAACATGCCAACATGGCAGGGACCACACCCTGGGGCGGTGTGTTGGCAGTTGCGGGTGACGATCATGTCGCCAAAAGTTCAACCGCTGCACACCAAAGTGATCACATCTTCAAAGCTTGTGGTCTGCCTGTTTTTTTTCCAGCCTCCGTGCAAGAAGTGTTGGACTTGGGCGTGCATGCCATTGGGCTCAGCCGATTTGCAGGTGTTTGGTCTGGCATGAAGACCATTCAAGAAATTGTCGAGTCCAGTGCTACTGCTGACATTAACGCCGATCGCGTGAAGATCGCATTGCCTGATTTTGAAATGCCGCCAGGTGGCGTGCACATTCGCTGGCCCGACACAGCCCTCGAGCAAGAAGCACGTTTGTTTGATTTCAAATGGTACGCCGCTTTGGCTTACATTCGCGCCAATCGCCTGAACCAAAACGTCATTCAAGGCCCTCATGATCAGTACGGGATCATTGCCAGCGGCAAAGCCTACAACGACACGCGGCAAGCTTTGGTCGATTTGGGTCTTGACAACCAGACATGCCAACGCCTGGGGATTCGGGTTCACAAAGTGTCGGTGGTGTGGCCACTCGAAGCCCAAACCACGCGCGAATTCGCGCAAGGCTTGAAAGAAATATTGGTCGTCGAAGAAAAGCGCCAAATCATTGAATACCAGTTGAAAGAAGAGCTCTACAACTGGCCCGATTCAAAACGTCCGCGCATTGTGGGCAAGTTTGACGAACTGGACGGTGACGATGCTGGCGGTGAGTGGTCGCATGCCGTGGTTTTGCTCTGGTTGTCCGCACAACACCAGCACCAAAGTACCTGAAGGTTCCAGGGCCATGGCGGGCATTGGTTGCCACTTCATGAGTTTGTGGATGGACCGCAGCACGGTGGGCTTTACCCAAATGGGCGGTGAAGGCACGCCTTGGATTGGTCAACAACATTTCAGCAACGAACAACATGTGTTTGCCAACATCGGCGATGGCACTTACTTTCACAGCGGTATCTTGGCCATTCGCCAAAGCATTGCAGCAGGTGTGAACATCACTTACAAGATTTTGTACAACGATGCCGTTGCCATGACAGGCGGCCAACGTGTTGGTGAGCGCGCAGAGGGGCACTCGGTTGTTCAAATTGCACAAAGCATGCGTGCTGAAGGTGCCGTGGTCATCAAGGTGGTCACTGACGAACCTGAAAAATACAACGGTGTTGCATTGGCCGAAGGCGTGTTGGTTCATCACCGTGATGAATTGGATGCCATTCAACGGGAATTGCGTGAAGTGAAGGGTTGCACGGTCATCATTTACGACCAAACCTGTGCTACTGAAAAACGTCGCCGTCGCAAACGCGGCACCATGGTCGATCCGGC
>RFVJ01000356.1 GCA_009928125.1 Betaproteobacteria bacterium | reverse complement strand
TGGTTGAGCCAGGCAAGTTTGCCAACTGGATTGCCCCTCCTGTGATGGGCATCAACCGTCAGCCTGTAGACTTCGACTACGTTCGTTTCAACTGAGATCAGAAAAGATCCTGCATACACGCCATGACCACAGAAGCCGTTTTAATTCAGCAACACCTGATTGATCCCGAGATCTGCATTCGTTGCAACACCTGCGAGGCCACGTGCCCCGTTGGCGCCATCACGCACGATTCTCGCAATTACGTGGTCGATGCTGAAAAGTGCAATCTGTGCATGGCCTGTGTACCACCTTGCCCCACAGGCTCGATCGACAACTGGCGCAGCATGCCCAAGGCCAAGGCCTATTCCATTGAAGAACAATTGACATGGGATGACTTGCCAGCTCCCTTGAGCGAAGCCGAACTCCAAGCCATGGGTGTGGACAGCCAAGCGGTGGTGGCTGCCCCTGCTGTCGAGGCCGCGCCCGCACAAGCGGTCAATGCCTCTGGCGAGGCAGTTTTCAATTCCGCGGCTTATGGTTCAACCTTGCCACCTTGGTCTGCAGCACATGCATACACCAACTTGTATGGTCCCAAATCGCCCACACAAGCCACCGTGGTTGGCAACTTCAAAGTGAATGAGGCTGGCACCAGCAATGAAACCCATCACATTGTGATTGATTTCGGCAGCATGCCATTCCCCGTCTTGGAAGGTCAGTCTGTGGCCATCGTGCCGCCAGGTGTGGACGCCAATGGCAAACCGCACCATGCGCGCCAATACTCCATTGCCAGCCCCCGCAATGGCGAGCGCGCGGGCTACAACAATTTGTCGTTGACGGTGAAGCGCGTGGTGGAAGATCACGACGGCAACCCAGTCAAAGGCGTGTGTTCCAACTATTTGTGCGATGTGAAAGTGGGCGACACGCTCCAGGTGATTGGTCCGTTCGGCAGCAGCTTCTTGATGCCCAACCACCCCAAGTCCAACATCGTGATGATTTGCACCGGCACCGGCAGTGCGCCGATGCGCGGTATGACCGAGTGGCGCCGTCGTTTGCGTCAAACCGGCAAGTTTGAAGGCGGCAAACTCATGTTGTTCTTCGGTGCCCGCACCCAAGAAGAATTGCCCTACTTTGGCCCATTGCAGAAACTGCCCAAAGATTTCATCGACATCAGCTTTGCGTTCTCGCGCACGCCAGGTCAGCCCAAGCGATATGTGCAAGATGCCCTGCGCGAGCGTGCTGCAGACTTGGTCCCGCTGCTGAAAGACCCCAACACTTACTTCTATGTTTGCGGTTTGAAGAGCATGGAAGAGGGCGTGGTCTTGGCATTGCACGACGTGGCCACGCAAGCTGGGCTCAATTGGGACCAGTTGGGCACCACCCTCAAAAAAGAAGGCCGTTTGCACCTCGAAACTTACTGAGTTTCGAATCTCAACTTCTGAACCACCCGTGAATTTCAGAAGTTTCAATTCGCTGGAAAGGCGGACAAGCCCCAATGACTTTGATTCATTGGTACTATCCGCCCATGAGTTCCAGACCCTCCATTGATGTAGCCGTTGTCATGCGCCGCGAGCGCGTGCAGGGTGACATGGCCAAATGGCAGACTTGGCGCTGGATTCTGGACGACGTCACGCCCCACGAAGAAGGCTTTGGCAAGCACCCCAAGTGC
>RFVJ01000355.1 GCA_009928125.1 Betaproteobacteria bacterium | reverse complement strand
TTCGTGAAAATTGTCAGCTGGTATGACAACGAGTGGGGCTACTCCAACAAGTGCTTGGAAATGGTTCGCGTCATTTCGAAGTAATGCAAGCTCGCATCCATCACGCTTCGGCGTGAATGCAAAAAGCCCAACCATTTCTGGCTGGGCTTTTTTTTACCTTGTTGAACCCCCGAAGTTTTGACGCCTCGAGGATTTCAATCAAGACAGGTGTTTGCCAATCAAACCTGCCAATTCAAACATCGTGATTTGGTCTTTGCCAAACACAGGTTTGAGTTTGGCATCGGCATTGATGGCGCGTTTGTTGGTGGGGTCTTGCAGGCCTTGTGCCTTGATGTAGTCCCACAACTTCTTCACCACCTCTGTGCGCGCCACTTTGTCGGTGCCAATCACAGCCGCCAAATCGGCGCTGGGTGTGAGGTTACCCACGGCTGCTTTGCGCGGTGATTTAGCGGCGGCTGTTTTCTTAGCCACTGCTTTTTTGGCGGGCGCTTTGGCTTTCACAGCGGTCTTGCCCGTGGTTTTTCCTGCCGCGATTTTGGCGCCAGCTGCATATTTTGCAGGTGTCTTGCGCGGGGGGAACTTGCTGGTGCGAGGTTCAAACTCAAACACCACTTTGTCTTCTTCCGCATTCCAAGACAAGAAGGCTTTGAATGCACGGCGCGTGCGATTGCTCACAAACTTTTCTAGCAAGTCCGTTTTTCCCGTGCTGAGCAGCTTGGCAATTTGCTCGCGCTCCACCACTTGCTGCAACACAATTTTGCCGCTCTTGAAATTGCAAGTGGGTGTGGGCTGAACGGCTGTGGGCACCGCTTTTTCGCACACGTAATTGCTGCCGTGCTCATGCACAGCACCACCGCATTTGGGGCAAGCACCCAAGGACTCGCTGCCAGTGAAGTCGACAATTTCGCCGGTCTCTTCGGCGTTTTTGTCGTTGCCAAAGTCAAACTCCAGCTTCCAATTTTTCTCTTCTTCGTTGTACTTCAACGCAATTTCTGAGGTGAAAGGCCAACCCGCTTTGGAGCGGAAGCCTTCCAGCGGGCCAATCTTTTTATCGCGCAAAAATTGTTCCACTTCGGCCTGCTCAAAGGTACGACCTGCGGGTGTTTTGCCAAACGAGAAACCACAACCCGCTGCGGCAGTGTCATCGCTTGCAGCATCTTTGCCGACACAGGCATAACGTCGATAGTTCTCTTTCACAATGCCGCCACAGTTAGGGCAGGGTGTGCTCAAGGTGGCGTAGTCACCCGGGATGGTGTCTCGGTCGTACTCTTTGGCCTTCTTGACGATGTGCTCGGTCATGTCGGCAATTTGCTGCATGAAGTCTTCGCGACTGAGTTTGCCGTGTTCCATTTGCGAGAGTTTGTACTCCCACTCTCCTGTCAGTTCGGGCTTGGACAACTCCTCCACGCCCAAGCCACGCAGCAAGGTCATCAACTGAAAAGCCTTGGCGGTGGGGATCATTTCGCGGCCGTCGCGCAAAATGTATTTCTCGTTGATCAGTCCCTCAATGATGGCGGCTCGGGTGGCTGGCGTGCCCAAGCCTTTTTCTTGCATGGCTTCGCGCAACTCATCGTCGTCCACCATCTTTCCAGCACCCTCCATGGCACCCAACAGCGTCGCTTCTGAATAGCGAGCAGGGGGACGTGTTTT
>RFVJ01000354.1 GCA_009928125.1 Betaproteobacteria bacterium | reverse complement strand
AGTGAATGCGCGCATGCGCATATTGCACGTAATACACCGGGTTGTCGTTGTTTTGCGCCAAGGCCAAATCAATGTCGAACACGTACTCGGTATCGGGCTTGCGGCTCAGCAAGAAAAAGCGCACGGCATCTTTGCTGGTCCACTCAATGAGGTCGCGCAGCGTGACGTAACTGCCTGCACGCTTGGAGATTTTGACTTCCTCACCACCGCGCATCACGCGCACCATGGTGTGCAGCACGTAATCGGGATAGCCTTGGGGAATGCCAACGCCAGCGGCTTGCAAGCCCGCACGCACGCGGGCAATGGTGCCGTGGTGGTCAGTGCCTTGAATGTTGACCACCTTGGTAAAGCCGCGTTCCCACTTGGTGATGTGGTAGGCCACATCAGGCACGAAGTAGGTGTAAGTGCCGTCGCCTTTGCGCATCACGCGGTCTTTGTCATCACCGTAGTCGGTGGACTTGAGCCACAGCGCGCCGTCTTGCTCGTAAGTTTTGCCGGCTTCTTGTAACTTCTTGACGGCACTGTCGACACGGCCGCTGGTGTAGAGGCTGGACTCGAGGTAGTAGTTGTCAAACTTGACGTCGAAGGCTTTCAAGTCGAGGTCTTGCTCGTGGCGCAAATAGGCCACCGCAAATTCGCGCATGCCGTTCAAATCGTTCAGGTCGCCGCTGCCGGTAAATTCACGGTCGTCGGACTTGACTGTTTTCTTCGCCAAAAAATCTTGTGCAATGTCTTGGATGTAGTCGCCGTTGTAGGCCGCAGCATTCTCGCCACTGGGCCACTGGGCATCACCAGGCTTGAAGCCTTGCGCGCGCAATTGCGTGGACGTGGCCAAGGTGTTGATTTGCACGCCCGCGTCGTTGTAATAAAACTCGCGGTACACCGACCAACCTTGGGTGGCAAACAAATTGCAAATGGCATCGCCCAAGGCGGCTTGTCGGCCATGACCCACATGCAAGGGGCCTGTGGGGTTGGCAGACACAAACTCCACCAAGACTTTTTCATGGCGCTCGGCTTGTTTGCCAAAGCACGATGCCGCGTGCAGCACTTCTTTGACCACCGCTTGTTTGGCGCTGGGCTTGAGCTTGAGGTTCAAAAAGCCAGGGCCTGCAATGTCGATGCTTTCAACCCATTGGCTGAAGGCAGGGGTGGCCATCAGCGCCGTGCGCAAAGCTTCGCCCACTTGTCTGGGGTTTTGCCCCAAAGGTTTGGCCAAGTGCATGGCGGCCGTGCAGGCCAAATCGCCATGGGCGGCCACCTTGGGCGATTCAAAGGCGGCTTTGGCGCCGGCACCGGTGTGCAGGCGTTCGAGTTCGGCAGCAAGGGCCGAGAGAAGTTCTTGTTTGGCTTGAAGCATCCCTCGATTTTACGGGGCGCTTTGCCAAGTTGACGGCAGGCTGAAGTGATGCTTCAAAAAGTCGATCCAAAGGCGCAAACGCAGGGGCAGGTGCTTGCGCTGGGGGAAGACGCCGTAAATGCCGTTGGGCGGTGCCGCAAAATCGGCCAACACCTCGACCAATTGGCCCGATTGGATGTCGTTTTCGACTTCCCAGGTGCTGCGCCAGGCAATGCCCATGCCGGCCAGGCACCAACTGTGCAAGACCTGTCCGTCTGAGCAATCCAAGGGTCCATGGGGACGCAGATAGGTCA
>RFVJ01000353.1 GCA_009928125.1 Betaproteobacteria bacterium | reverse complement strand
TGCCTGATTACCCCGAAATGTTGGAGAATCGCAGTCTATTCTGTTTTTATTTCATTTCAACAACATGAGCGACACAAACTCACGCCCCGAACTACCGGACCATTTGTCCATTGATGCTCGCAGTCCTTTTTATGTGGCTGCTGTTTTTGAGCACGACATTGGCATCCGCTTCAATGGCAAAGAACGCCACGATGTGGAGGAATATTGCATCAGCGAAGGCTGGGTCAAAGTGCCTTCCGGAAAGACGCTTGATCGCAAGGGTAATCCCTTGCTTTTGAAGCTCAAAGGCAAAGTCGAAGCCTATTACGTCTGAATCTATTCGCTCATTACGGTCCAAACCCTTGAAATAGAACGCAAAGGGTGACAGACTGTCCGGCCCTAGGAGAATTAACATGCCCGCTTTATTGCCCAACATTGATCCCGATGGTTTGCTCGAGTTTTCTGTGGTTTACACAGACCGTGCACTGAACCACATGTCCCAACGCTTTCAAGGCGTGATGAAAGACATTTCATCGATCTTGAAAGATGTCTACAAGGCTCATTCGGTGGTTTTGGTGCCTGGCAGTGGCACCTTTGGCATGGAAGCTGTGGCGCGCCAATTTGCACACGGCCAAAAAGTCATGGTCATTCGCAATGGTTGGTTCAGTTACCGTTGGACGCAGATTTTTGACATGGGTTCTATACCTGCTGAATCTGTCATTTTGAAAGCCAAGCAACTGACTTCAGACACCAAGTCGGCATGGGCGCCTTGCCCCATTGAAGAAGTAGAAGCAAAAATTGCGCGTGAAAAACCTGCAGTGGTGTTTGCACCTCACGTGGAAACCGCAGCTGGCATGATGCTGCCAGACGATTACCTCACACGCGTCGCCAATGCCGTGCACGCGGCAGGTGGCTTGTTTGTGTTGGATTGCATTGCGTCCGGTGCCATGTGGGTAGACATGAAAGCCACCGGCGTTGACATCTTGATCAGCGCGCCGCAAAAGGGCTGGAGCGGCTCACCTTGCTGTGCCATGGTGATGCTCAGTGAACGTGCGCGCAAAGCGATTGATGCCACACAAAGCTCTAGCTTTGCTTGTGATTTGAAGAAGTGGCTGAACATCATGGAAGCCTACGAAGCCGGCACGCACATGTACCACACCACCATGCCCACCGATGCATTGGCGCAGTTGCGTGAAGTCATGAAGGAAACGCAAGCCTACGGTTTTGACAAAGTCAAACAAGAACAGTTGGTGTTGGGCAACCAAGTTCGTGCACTGTTGGTGTCGCGTGGTTTTAAAAGTGTGGCTGCGACAGGGTTTCAAGCACCTGGTGTGGTGGTCAGTTACACCCAAGATGCCGACATTCACAACAGCAAAAAGTTTTTAGCCTTGGGCCTTCAAACAGCAGCAGGCGTGCCTTTGCAATGTGACGAACCCAAAGACTTCATGACTTTCCGCATCGGTTTGTTCGGCCTTGAAAAACTGCACAACCCAGCTCGCAGCGTGCAACATTTGGCTGCTGCATTGGACGAGATGGGCTACGTTGCAGTGAAAGCGACCGAACCAGCGATGGCGTAATTCAAAGCCCTGACAAGGGTTTGCCGCCAGCTTGCAAAAACAGGCTGGCGTCGTCCATCTCTTGAAAGCCTTGGGCACAAGCTTGCTCAAATTG
>RFVJ01000352.1 GCA_009928125.1 Betaproteobacteria bacterium | reverse complement strand
TCAGTCCCCTTCCCCAGCCGTTTGGGCACACCCAAAGACTACGCCAAACTGGTCAAGCACATTTTGGACAATGACATGCTCAATGGCGAAGTGATTCGCTTAGACGGCGCCATTCGACTCGCACCGAAGTAAGTCATACACTCTGCACTTCCCTCAACGGAGTGCCGTATGAAGTTCATGAAGTACCGCAGCAGCCTTTGGGCTGCTGTTGCCATTTTGGTGTCTGGTTTTAGCGCTTGCGCCTCTAAGCAAGCCGCCCTCAATTACAAAGTGCCAGACATCGAAGTTAGCTCGCTGGCCTATCAAGAAAAACCTGGTTGGGCCACGAAGCACTTTGCAGTCGCCGCAGCCAATCCACTGGCCACGGATGCAGGCTATCAAGTCTTGCAGGCAGGTGGCTCTGCCATCGATGCTGCCATTGCAGTTCAAATGGTATTGACGCTTGTAGAACCTCAGTCAAGCGGCATTGGCGGCGGTTCATTCTGGCTCTGCCATCGATGCTGCCATTGCAGTTCAAATGGTATTGACGCTGGTAGAACCTCAGTCAAGCGGCATTGGCGGCGGTTCATTCATCTTGCACCATAAGGGGCAAACAGTCGAAGCTTATGACGGCCGAGAGACCGCCCCCGCTGCTGCCACTGACAAGTTATTCATAGATGCACATGGCAAACCGCTGCCATTCATCGAAGGGGTCGTGAGTGGTTTGTCAGTCGGTGTGCCAGGGACATTGAGTGTTTTAGAACTGGCACACAAACACCATGGCAAATTACCTTGGGCCTTGTTAATGCAACCTGCCATTCAACTGGCTGAGCAAGGCTTCAAGTTAAGCCCGCACTTGCACAGAGCACTGCTGGCTGAAAATTTCCTCATGCAAGACCCGGTGGCTGCAAGTTACTTTTATGACCGCGAAGGCAAGCCACACCCTGTGGGTTACGTTTTGAAAAACCCTGAACTGGCCGCCATCTTTCGTGACATCGCTGTTCGAGGATCACAAGCGCTGAAGCAAGGCCCCGTGGCCGAGGCTTTGGTGCAAAAAGTTCGGCAACACCCCGCCCGTCCGGGCCGCATGACTTTGCAGGACTTGGCCAATTACAGAGCCATAAAACGCGAACCCTTGTGCTTTGATCACATGGTTCAAACCACGGGCAAAACTTACCAGATCTGTGGCTTTCCGCCCCCCAGTTCAGGCACCTATTTGTGGGCGACCCCGACTTTGTTCAAGCGCCTGGCGGCGATTGGAAAACCATGTTGCATCCGACTTATCTGAAACATCGCAGCAGCTTGATTGGCAAGCAAAGCATGAAGGTGGCACAGCCAGGCAATCCAGCTGGGACCCAGACCGCTTATGCCCCTATGCCTGCACAAGAAGAATACGGCACCAGTCACATCAGCGTGATTGACAAAGATGGCAACGCCGTCGCGATGACCACAACCATTGAAGCAACATTTGGCGCCAGGTTGATGGTCAATTCAGGTCAAGGTCGTCATGGCGGCTTCTTGCTCAACAACGAACTGACCGACTTCAGCTTTTCACCTACCGATGCGCAGGGTCTGCCCATTGCCAACCGTGTGGAAGGTGGCAAGCGGCCCCGCTCTTCCATGTCGCCCACCCTGGTGTTTGAGAAGGATTCAGGCAAACTGAAAATGACCGGTGGCAG
>RFVJ01000351.1 GCA_009928125.1 Betaproteobacteria bacterium | reverse complement strand
GGGCCTTTGCGCCATGCGCGTGATCGGCTGGGGCCTGCGTTGTAGGCCGCAGCGGCCAATGGCATCGAGCCATCGAAGTCGTCTAAGACCAATTTCAAATAGCCCGTGCCGATGGCCACATTGGTCTCGTGCTCGTTCAGTTGATTCAATTGAAAATTCGTCAACCCAATTTTCTTGGCAGTCCATTTGGCCGTGGCTGGCATCACCTGCATCAGGCCCGACGCGCCCACCACCGATTTGGCGTCCATGATGAAACGGCTTTCTTGCCGGATCAGGCCATACACATAGGCAGGATCGAGTTGAACCTCTTTGGATTTTCGCAGCACCGTGTCTTTGAGGGGCATGGGGAAACGCTGATCAAAATCGATTTGTGTTTTGGTGCGGTCGCTGGTGTTGATGCAGCGGTCCCACACTTGTTTGCTACAGGCCAAGTCTGCGGCGGCCAACAGTTCACGTTCGTTCATGCCTCCTGGCGTGTGCAAGTTGGTGCTGTAATTCCACTCGCGGTTGCCCTCTGGCCGCAGGCCCAAGCTCAAAGCGTAGAGCGCGCGTTGCAAACCGGCGTTTTGTTGCGCTGCTGCTTTTTCTAGGGCGGTCAGTGGCGCAGGCTTGGCAGGTACCGAAATGGCTTGGCCCAATTCTTCCAATGCCAGTTGTTCGTAGAAGCCTTTCACACCTGCAATGCTTTTGAGGGACGCTGTGGCATCTGCGCGTTGCGCATCGGTGGTGGCAGTGTTGAGATGCGCTCTGGCTTTCCAGTAGACCCATGTGGCGTCGTTTTTGGCATCTTCCATCGCGTCGAGCGTGGCCGCGACCGCTTTCCAGTCACCTTGGCGCAGGGCTGCACGGGCTTTCCATGCCAACAGGTCGTCGTTCAAATCTTGGTTGCGTGACACCTTGCTGAAGTAGGCGTGTGCGTTGTCTTGCAGCTTTTGGGCGGCCTGTTTGCCAATGACACCCCAGGTCCAGTTGTGCTCTTCCTTGGTGAGCATCAAGCCCCATTTTTTCTCGAGCAATTGGGCGGCTTTGTCGGGGTCGGTGTTGGCAATGCGAATGAGGGCCAAAACCGACAGTTCTTTGCGTTTGCGGGTGAAGGCCACAATGCGCTTGTCCAAATATTTCTGTGGATCTGCGTGAATCAAAATGGCTTGTTTGCCCAATTCCGCCGATTCGATGTTCAATGCGGCTTGTGCGGCGCGGGGTCGGTTGTTGTCCATGGCCAAGCGGGCTTTGCGCCAGATGTCCAGGCTGTCTAATTTCTTGGCATCGTGCAATTTTTCGGCCACGGTGGTGCAGCCATCGTCCGATTCGCGCAAGGCATACCAAAGTTTTTTCAGCTCTGCCGGTGTTTCGGGCTTGTTCAGTTGTGCTTCCGTGCCCAAGGCGTAGCAACGAACTTCGCGGTCGTCGTTCATGCGAAAGCGTGGATATTCTTGCGCAATCAAGGCCCAATCACGCTGACGGCCCAGCTGCAGCAACCAATCGTTGCGCAGGCGGTCCTCGGCGTAGGTGCCTGCGTACGTGGTGAGGAATTCTTGAATTTCAGCGGTGCTGGCCTGGTCTAAGCGAGCGCGCAGTTCCCAATAGGCCGCCCATGACTCCAAGGCGTGGCCTTTGGCTTTGGGTAAAAGGCGCGAAAGCTGGGCTTTGTCGTTCTTTTTAAAGGCCTG
>RFVJ01000036.1 GCA_009928125.1 Betaproteobacteria bacterium | reverse complement strand
CTTCATGAACAAGGGCACGCGAATACCGCCCTCAAAGAAGGTGGCCTTCCAGCCGCGGTATGGCTTGTTCAATCCATCTAAACCTACGTAATGCGCGCCGCCGTTGTCACTCGTGAAAATGACCAAGGTGTTGTCGTCAAGGCCTTTGTCTCTGAGTGTTTGCAAGACCCGACCAATGTTTCGGTCCAGGTTGCGAACCATGGCGGCATACACACGCAGCGTGTGATCCTCAATGTGTGACAGGGCTTCGTAATCTTCTTTGGTGGCTTGCAATGGCGTGTGCGGTGCGGTGTAAGCCAAGTAAAGGAAGAAGGGTTGATTGCGATTGGCCTCTATGGCTTTCTCGGCTTCGTCGGTCAGGTAATCGGTGACATAGCGCTTGGGCTTGAAAGCTTCACCGCCATTGAAATGCATGCCAAAGCTGCCAGCCGCCCATTGAAAGCGGTCAATGATGTCAAATTCTTGCTTTGAATTCACCACATTGGGATCGTTCTCCGGCAAGTAAAGTGAGCTGGCATGTTGGAAGGACAATGCCTCATCAAAGCCATGCACGTGCGATCTAAATTCGGGGGCATCGCCCAAATGCCATTTGCCCACATGCAAAGTTCGATAGCCTTGCCCTTTGAGCATCTTGGCCATTGTGATTTCGGAACGCGGCAGACCCATGGTTTCGTACGGGATCAGATCTTTTTCGCGCTCTGCATGGTAAATGGCATCGTAGAGTTGATTGGGGCCTTTGTAATGCCCAATCACTTTCATAAACTGTTTGGGCGTAGGCGTGAACTCAAAGCCAAAGCGTGTGGGATAGCGACCCGTCATGATGGCCGCTCGCGATGGGGCACAGGTGGCATTGCCCGAATAGCTGGTTTCAAAATTGGCGCCTTGCAGCGCCAAGCTGTTGATGTTGGGTGTAGGCACTGTGCCTTTGGCCAAGCCGCCACCATTCAGAGTGATGTCGTTGTAGCCCAAGTCGTCGGCCACAATCAAAATGATGTTGGGTGGTTTTCTTTCGGAACCGGCTTGAGGATTGCCAGCAATTGCAGTCGGTGCAGTTGGGACGGCCCACTTCACTTCTCTGTTGGGTGCGTGTTCTTGACGCAAGAAGATTTTGACCACCCACAGCAACACTTCGGCTGAACCGCCTTTGGCATATAGGCCCCCAACCGCTAGCACCATGACTGCAAGGACACACCCCAAAAAAATAGCCATTTTTTTCAGCATGAAAGGTCCTTCACATTCAATACATCAATGTATGGAATATAGCAAATTAGCTGCCCGCTTGTGATCTTCTCGTCTTTCACAATTTTGGCCATGGCTGGAATTTCTGTTTTGACCCACTGTGCAAATTGCTCAGGCGTCATGTTGGAGGGTTCTGCTCCCAATGTCACCAAGCGCTCTTTGACATCAGGCAAAGCCGCAATGCGCTTCATTTCGGCATGCAATTTATCGATGATGGGCTTGGGTGTACCAGCAGGTGCCAACAAGCCTTGAAAGCTCCCAGTTAAGAAACCAGGCAAGGACTCCGCCACGGTTGGCGTGTCTGGCATTTGTGCGTTGCGCGTCAGACTCGATACGGCAATCAATTTGATTTTGCCCGC
Source organism: Betaproteobacteria bacterium (assembly GCA_009928125.1). GTDB lineage: Bacteria > Pseudomonadota > Gammaproteobacteria > Burkholderiales > Burkholderiaceae_C > Limnohabitans_A. The sequence goes on along the minus strand of RFVJ01000036.1, from coordinate 11,960 downwards.
TTTGACATGCGGGTAAGTTGCCACCATGCCGTTGAACATCACGTCCACTTGGCCACCGACCAAATCGGTGATGGCTTGGGCGCCGCCTTTGTAAGGCACATAACCCCATTCAATCCCGTTGCGCTGCGCGAATATCACGCCGGCCAAATGCGACGCACTGCCCATGCCAGCTGCCACGGCGTAATTCAATTTGCCTTTTTGCGATTTGGCATACGCCACCAACTCTGCAGGTGTATTGGCAGGCACTTTGGTGCTCACCGCCAAGAGGTGCGGCGAGTAAGCGACCATGCCCACGGGGGCAAAATCGTTGATGACATTGAAGGGCAATTTGAACAAGGCTGGACTGATGACCAAATTGCCAACGTCCATCAATGCCAAGGTGTAACCATCGGGTGCGGATTTGGCCACAAAGTCTGCGCCCAAGTTGCCACTTGCACCAGGACGATTTTCGACCACCACAGGCTGGCCCCAGTTTTCTGTGATTTTTTGACCAAAGATGCGGGCCAACACATCCGAGGTGCCGCCTGCGGGAAAGGGCACCACAATTTTGATGGGTTTGGAAGGAAAACCAGCGGCTGTTTGCGCGAAGGAAGCGCCACTGAATCCCAGACTCGCAGCAACGGCCAAAGCAATGACAATTTTTGAGGGCATGGTTTTTTCTCAGTCGATTTTGATGTTGGCTGCTTTGATCACTTGCGCCCATTTCTCAATTTCTGATTTTTGGAAACTTGCAATTTGCTCAGGCGTCATCACTGAAGCTTGCATGCCCAGGCCTTTGATGCGATCTTGCATGTCGGGGGCTTGAATGATCTTGAGGATTTCTGCATGCAACCTGTCGACGATGGGTTTGGGTGTTCCTGCAGGCGCAAACAAGGCTTGCCACGAGACCACCTCAAAGCCCTGTGTGCCAGGCCAACCAGACTCAGCCACTGTGGGCACATCGGTCAAGGAATCAGTCAAACGTTTGGCCGATGTGACGGCGAGCGCGCGGAGTTTGCCACTTTGAATATGAGGACCTGCAACCACCGTGGTGTCAAACATGAAATCAACCTGACCGCTCATCACGTCTTGAATGGCAGGCGCACTGCCTTTGTAGGGAATGTGGGTGAATTTCACATCACCTTTGAATGCCAATAATTCTTGTGCCAAATGTTGCGATGTGCCGTTACCAGCTGAAGCTCCCGACAACTTGCCTGGATTGGCTTTGGCGGCATTCAACAGATCACGCAATGTTTTGTAGGGGCTGTTGGCCGCCACCACCAACACAACCGGGTTGGTGCCGTACAAGTAAACAGGGGTGAACGATTTGACAGGGTCGTAACCCAGTTTGGGATACAAACTGACATTGATGGCGTGCGAGCTGATGGTGCCGCCGAGCAAGTGATAGCCATCTGCTGGCGCGCGCGCTGCAACTTCAGAGCCGACACTGCCACCGGCACCCCCTTTGTTTTCAATCACCAGGGTGGTACCCAGTGCCGTTCCCAGTTTTTGAGAAACCAGACGCGCCAAAATATCTGTCGTACCGCCCGCAGGAAATGCCACCAAATAGTTGATGGGCTTGGAGGGCCATGGCGCAGCTTGACTGAAAGCAGCAGGCGCCAATAAACCCGCAGCCATGCCCACAGATGTTTTTAAAAATTGACGGCGTATGGTCATGTTTGTCTCCTGATTGATGGTTAAGTGATTGGGGCTGGATTGAACAACACCAAGGCGTTGTGTAACTTCCAGTGCTCGGCCCATGTTTTGCGGCCACTGGCCACATCCAATAGCCGTTGGAACAACTCCCAGCCGCCCTCTTCGATGCTGATGTCGCCATCCGCCACACGGCCAGCGTTTAAATCCATGAGGTCGTGCCAGCGCTTGGCCAATTCAGTGCGCGTGGCCACTTTGACCACGGGACAAGCTTGCAAGCCATAAGGCGTCCCGCGTCCGGTAGTGAACACATGGACATTCATACCCGCTGCCAATTGAAGTGTCCCGCAAATGAAATCACTGGCAGGTGTCGCTGCAAAGACCAGACCTTTTTGGGAAGGCTTGAGTTTTTCGCCAGGCGACAAAACGTGTTGAATCGGCAACGTGCCACTCTTCACAATCGAGCCCATGGCTTTTTCAACAATGTTGGACAAGCCCCCTGCTTTGTTGCCAGGCGTGGTATTGGCACTGCGATCGGCTTGACCGCGCTCGAGATAGCGGTCGTACCAATCGAGTTCTCGCACGATGCTTTGCGCCACCTCTGCTGTTTGCGCTCGCGAAGTCAGTTGCTCGACTGCATCACGCACTTCCGTGTTTTCGCTGAACATGATGGTGGCACCGGCTCGAACCAACAGATCGGCTGCAAAGCCGACGATGGGGTTGGCAGTGACACCCGAAAAGGCATCACTGCCGCCGCATTGCACGCCCACCACCAATTCACTGGCGGGTACCGTTTCGCGGCGACGGGCATTCAGGCGTTCTAGGTGTGGCTTGGCGCCCTCTGTGATGTGTTGCAACATCGACATGAAGCCAAGGTGTTGATCATCTTGGAGGCAAATGTGATCGGGCCCCTCTGTGTTGGTGCGCTCATCGACCAGCGGAAAACTGCCTGGGGGTAACAGTCGCTGCGGTGGTAACTTTTCACAACCAAGGCTGATGACAAACACTTCATTGCCGAAATTGGGATTGAGACTGATGTTGCGCAAAGTGCGAATCGGGATCACCGCATCAGGCGCATCAATGGCCACACCACAACCGTAAGTGTGCTCAATGCCCACCACGTCGTCGACATGGGGATACAAGGGCAATAATTCTTCTTTGATTTTTTTCACAGCCAATGAAACCACACCGGCCACACACTGCACGGTGGTGGTGACAGCCAAAATATTTCGCGTCCCTACAGAGCCATCTGCATTGCGAAAGCCCTCAAAGGTGTAGCCCGTCAGTGGTTCTAAGGCAGGCTGAGGCGCTGTGGCCATGGGTAAATTTTGAAGTTTTCGCGCATTGGGCATCGTCAACAACCTCTCGTGTACCCAACTTCCTGCGGCAATGTATTCTTTGGCGATCCCAATAGAAACGTTGTACCGAATGACAGGATGTCCTGCCGGAATGTCCTTGAGAGCAACCTTGTGGCCCTGCGGAATGGCGTTGATCAATGCAACAGGCTGGGCGCCATGCTGAGTTCGCACCACAGATCCTGCACCGAGCCCTCCAGCAGTGACAACGATGGCCACGTTGTCAGCCTCGTTCATGGCAATGACAGCAAATTCTGAATCTAATTTGTTCATTTATTTCAATAGTTGCGGCAACCACAGTGAAAACGAAGGGACGTATGTGACTGCAACCAAGGTCATGCCCAGCGCGCTGTAAAAGGGACCAATTGTTCGCATGACTTGGCCCACAGAAATTTCTCCAATCGCACAGCCTACAAATTGCACAGTTCCGACAGGCGGTGTGTTCAGTCCCAAAGCACAATTGATGAGCATGAGAATTCCAAACTGCAATGGGTCCATCCCAAACTGCATGGCGATGGGCAAAAAAATGGGGGTACAAATCAGGATGGTGGCTGCCATGTCCAAAAAGGTTCCCAATAGAAACAGCAAAACATTGATCATCAAAAAGATCATCCAAGGTTCACTGCTCACCATCTTCATCATTTCCCCTGTTTTTTGTGGGACCTCATACAGGGCCATGAAATAGCCAAATGCAGCGGATATGCCAATTAAAAGCAACACCACGCCAGTTGTTTTGCAAGCTTTGGCACAGGCTTTTAAAAAATGAACCCAAGTCAAAGATCGATAAACCACCACCGTGACAAACAAAGCCCAAGCGACCGCAATCGAAGCGGACTCTGTGGCTGTGAAAGCGCCCGACAAGATGCCGCCTAAAATGATGACGACCACAAACAAACCTGGCAAAGCTGCAAGGAAAGCCATCAAGACGACATGCCAACCAGGAAAATGACCGTGTGTGGGATAACCCCGTTTAACCGCTACATAGTAGGCCGCAGCCAAATTACAGAGCGTCAAGATGATGGCGGGCACCAAACCCGCCAGAATCAGTCCCAAGATACTTACCGACGCGATACCCGAGGTGGCCAAGGTAAATATGATCAAATTGTGCGAAGTGGGCATGATGGCGCCCACCAAAGCAGCATGGGTTGTGACATTCACCGCATAGTCTGCGTCATAACCCTCTTTCTTCATGAGCGGAATCATGACGGACCCGATGGCAGATACATCGGCCAAGGGTGATCCAGCGACGCCACCAAAAATCGTACAGCCTAAAACATTGCTCATGCCCAAGCCACCACGGACATGTCCGACCAAACTGTTTGCAAATTTGACAATGCGATCAGCGATACCGCCATACAGCATGAGCTCACCCGCAAATACAAAAAATGGAATGGCCAAGAATGAAAATACTTGCATGCCACCGACCATTTTTTGAAAAACCACCGCCACTGGCAAACCCGCCACGAAAATGGTGGCAACGGATGACAGTCCAATGGCAAACGCCACTGGTACACCCAAGATGAGCAGGAGGGTAAAGCTCAATCCAAGTACGGTTAATTCCATGATGGCTCCACAACTTCGCCTCGAAGCAGCGCCACGATGTGCTCAATTGAAAATATGAAAATGAGTGCCCCAGCAATGATGACAGGGACATAGTCAATGCCATCGGGAACGGGCAGCATGGGTTTTTTTTCTTGCCACTTGGCGCTGGCCCACATCCAACCACTTTGAACCATCATGAAGCCGAAGCTGGCAACCAAGGCGTGAATCAATAACTCCAGACGCAATCGCCATTTCTCAGGCAACAACACGATCAGCGACTCCATGCCAATGTGTCCCGCGTCGCGCACGCCCACGCCCAAACCAAAGGCCGTGACAAACAACACAATGAGCATGGCCAAGGATTCTGCCCAAGTGGGTGTGTCGTTGAAAATGTATCGTCCTATCACTTGCCATTGGACGCACAAAACCACTGAAAGCAAACCAATCACTGCCAGCACCAGGCTGATTTTTGACAAGGCCGCACAAAACTTAGTGAACATACAAAAACTGCCTTCAATATTCAACCTGGTGACACACGCATTACTTGGTTTCTTGAATCGTTTTGACCAATCGCTTCATTTCAGGGGTCGTCATGAATTTATCGTAGACAGGGCCCATGACAGCTTGGAATGATTTTTTGTCAACTTCAACAATTTCAGCGCCAGCAGCTTTGACATTGGCCAAAGACTTGGCTTCTTGCTCGTCCCATTTTTTGCGTTGAAATGCAACCGATTCCTTGGCAGCAGTGCGAATCATGTCTTGTTCAGTTTTGGGTAATTTGTCCCAGATGATTTTGGACATGACCAACATCTCAGGGGCCATAGAGTGCTCCGTGCGTGAATAAATTTTCACCGCTTCAACGTGCTTGGCTGTATCGAAGGAGGGGATGTTATTTTCAGCTGCATCAATCAAACCAGTTTTCAGGCCGGTGTACACCTCACCATATGGCATAGGCGTTGCGTTGGCACCCATGGCGCTGACCAAGGCAACCCACAAATCAGATTGTTGAACACGGATTTTCAAACCCTTTGCATCGGCCACAGTTTTGATGGGCTTCTTGGCGTAAATGGAACGCGCGCCCGAGTCATAAAAAGCCAGGCCAACGAAGCCAAAAGCTTCGCAACTCTTCAAGATTTCCTCACCTGCAGGGCCATCAAGTGACTTGCGCATGTGCGCGACCGACGAGAACAAAAATGGCATGGTTGGCACCTGAGTCAAAGGGCAAATGCCATTCATAGGCCCCACATTGACTCGCGTGAAATCTAAAGCACCGATCTTGACTTGGTCGATGGTTTCTTTTTCTTGTCCAAGAGCAGCTTTGTTAAACACTTTGATTTTGTGTTTACCACCACTCAACTTTTCAAGCACTTCGCTCATGTGCTTGACTGCAGTCACAGTGGGATAGTCGTCGGCATTGTGTGTATCCGCAGATCGAAACTCTGTGGCATTTGAAGCAAAAGACAAACCTGTTAAGGCCAAGGCGGAAATGAGGACTTTCAATTTCATAATTTCTCCTAAATTAGATGAACCCTACTCACAAAACATACGACTGCAAAAATCTCAATGAATCAGGAAATCGAGAGAAGATAGGTTCTGGCAAGCCCCTGCTCTTCAATTCAATGCACACCACTTTGCCACTGTGTCCCATGGCGTCGAAAGTCAAATGACTTGGCACAATCGAGGTCACAAACAGTGTTTGCAAATCAGCTCCGCCAAATGCACACATGGCGGGTTTTGGGAATGGCACCGCCAGAGAACTTAAAAGACGACCCGATGGATGGAAGCAATGAACCATTCCAGCATCGTTACCGCAAATCCAATAGTGTCCTTCGACGTCGATGGCAGCCCCATCGGGACGGCCCGGCATTAAAGTCATGTCGACAAACAACTCTCGTTCACTCAGGTCACCCGTATCCAAATCAATCTTGCAATGCCAAATTTTTTGCGACAAAACATGTGAATCTGAAAAATACATCGTGTGACCGTCGGGGCTGAATGCCAAACCATTGGCCGTGTACAAGCCATTGATGTGGGGTCCCGTCAAACCTCTTTCATCGAGGCAGTAAATGCCACCATGTGCCTGACCCCGAGCACTGTCCATGACCATGGTTCCGATCCACATGCGACCCGAAGGATCGCAGCGTCCATCATTGAAACGCATCCCTGATATGGGATGCTGAATGTCCGCCAACCGCTCCAAATCGTATTGCCCATTTTCTTTCAACGTAAGAAGCACCACACAGGTTTCCAAGGCTGCCAAAACACGCTGTTGTGTAGCCAATGCAATACAACCGACTCGTTCAGGCAGGGTCCACACCGTTGCTTGCTCATCTTTGAAACTTTTGCGACAAATGATTTTTGATTCAATGTCCACCCACCACAAACATTCGCCCACCGCATCCCAAATAGGTGACTCCCCCACTTGGCATGTTTGGTTAGAAAAAATTTGAAAAGGCGTCATGACAAAAGGTGCAATTGACAAAAGCTTCTGTTACATTACTTCTTAGTTGTCGTACAACTTACATTATCTGAGTCTCTTGCGTTTTAAGGCCTAGTACTAACCCCATGAACTTGAGCACAGACAAGGCAAAAGTCCCGCGCAAATCAAAAAGTTTGACGCTGCATTTGGTGGAAAAAATGTCCACACAAATTCGTTCGGGTCAACTTAAAGCCGGCGATAAACTGCCCACCGAAGCCGCCATCATGCAAACGCATGGCGTCAGCAGAACGGTCGTGCGAGAGGCCATTTCTCGAATGCAAGCCTCCAAACTTTTGGAAACGCGACATGGCATTGGCACTTTCGTTTTGCCACAAGACTCAGCCCCAAGCTTCAGCATCAGTTCACACCAATTGAGCACTTTGCGTGAAGTGATTGCGCTGCTAGAGTTTCGGATCAGCATAGAGACAGAGGCTGCTGCACTGGCGGCTCAGAGGCGAAATTCCGATAATTTGAAAGAATTGCATCTGGCCATGTCAGCATTTTCAAAGGCACTGGCTGACGGGCGCGATGCCGTGCAAGCTGATTTTTTATTTCACCAAGAGATTGCACGTGCCACCCAAAATCAGCACTTTCAGCAATTGATGCATTCTCTAGGGACGGGCGCCATTCCAAGGGGTCGGCTTGAAACCGCTGTGCCACTGCATCCCGAACGACTACTTTATTTGCGCAAAGTGTACGAAGAGCACGAAAGCATTCTGAATGCCATCGAGGCACAAGATGCAGAGGCTGCAAGGGCCGCCATGCGAACCCATTTGTCTAATAGCCGCGACCGGCTGAAGAAAAGAGAGCGCGCTGTCATTTAAGCGAATGCGCACTTAGGGTTTTTCCACTAGATTTCAATCCAAAACAAGTTGTACGATCTCTTAAAGTCACTTAGTTGATCAGCCTACCCTTATGCACACCAGCCCCAGCATTACTCGCCTGCAAGTGATTCCAGTCGCAGGTCGCGATGGCATGTTGCTCAATTTGAGCGGTGCTCACGGTCCTTTTTTCACGCGCAACATTGTCATCTTGACCGACAGCAGTGGCAACACCGGCATTGGCGAAGTGCCAGGGGGCGAAAAAATTCGCCAAACCATTGCTGATGCAGAACCTCTCCTGATCGGTCAAAGCATTGGCACTTACAAGAATTTGCTCAAGTCATTGCAGCAGCAATTTGCAGACCGTGATGCGGGAGGTCGTGGCAATCAAACCTTCGATTTGAGAATTGCAATTCACGCGGTGACTGCGATTGAAAGTGCTTTGCTCGACTTGCTGGGCCAGCACTTGGGCGTGCCTGTCGCAGCCTTGCTGGGTGAAGGACAGCAAAGAACCAGTGTCCAAGTCCTCGGCTATTTGTTCTATTTAGCGGATCGCCAAAAAACTGATCTACCCTACCTCAGTGAACCCCATGCCAACAACGATTGGCAAAGGTTACGGCACGAAGAAGCCCTCACGCCAGAAGCCATTGTGCGATTGGCAAAGGCCGCACAAGATCGATATGGTTTTCAAGACTTCAAACTCAAAGGTGGCGTGCTTCGGGGGGAAGAAGAAGTTGAAGCCATTGTGGCCTTGCACGAAAGCTTTCCAGAGGCTCGCATCACACTGGATCCCAACGGTGGGTGGCTGTTGAAAGATGCCATTCGCCTGTTGCGAGATCACCGAAATACAATGGCCTACGCCGAGGATCCATGCGGCGCAGAAGGCGTCTATTCCGGACGCGAAGTGATGGCCGAGTTCAAGCGCGCAACCGGGCTACCGACGGCCACCAACATGGTGGCCACAGACTGGCGAGAAATGGCGCACAGCATCCAGCTTCAATCGGTTGACATTCCTTTGGCTGACCCCCACTTCTGGACTCTCCAAGGCTCGGTGCGAGTGGCGCAGTTGTGTCAAATGTACGACCTCACTTGGGGCTCTCATTCCAATAACCATTTTGATGTTTCTCTGGCCATGTTCACGCATTGCGCAGCTGCCGCGCCAGGCAAGGTCACGGCCATTGACACGCACTGGATTTGGCAAGACGGCCAGTACCTCACGCAAGACCCGCTGCAAATCAAAGGCGGCATGATCGAAGTACCCAAACTTCCAGGTCTTGGCGTCAAATTGAACATGGCTGCCGTCGAAGCAGCCCATCAACTCTATTTGCAACATGGTCTGGGTGCGCGCAATGACGCCATGGCCATGCAGTACCTCATTCCAGGTTGGACTTTCAATCCGAAAATGCCAGCCATGGTTCGATGAATTTCAATCGACAAACACTCACAGAACAACACCATGCAAAGCATTCACAACAACTTCAAGCACGCCATTCAAAAAGGCCAAAAACAAATTGGACTGTGGTCCCATTTGTGCAGCCCCATCAGCATTGAAATATTAGCCCACTGCGGTTATGACTGGCTGCTGCTGGACATGGAACATTCGCCCAACGACCTCAGCGAAATTCTGGCACAGCTGCAAGCCATGAAAGGGGGCACAGCCACGCCCATCGTTCGCCCCCCTTGGAACGACATGGTGACCTTCAAACGCCTGCTCGACATCGGCGTTCAAAACTTGCTGGTGCCCTACATTCAAACCGCGCAAGAAGCGCGCGATGCGGTCTCTTACACGCGCTATCCACCGCAGGGTGTTCGCGGTTATGCAGGCGCGCCACGCGCCAGCAACTACGGCCGCGTGAAAGATTACGCCAAGCTCAATGGCAATGAACTCTGCTTGTTGCTGCAAGTCGAAACACTGCAAGGTTTGGACAACTTAGAAGACATTGCCAACGTAGAAGGTGTCGATGGTGTCTTCATTGGCCCCGGTGACTTGTCCGCAGCCTTGGGCCATTTGGGCAACCCAAAGCACCCTGACGTGTTGAAGGTGATTGACCAAGCCATTGCCCGCATCAAAGCTTGTGGCAAAGCGGCTGGTATCCTGACAGGTGATGAGGCATTGGCCAAACACTATGTGGCGCAAGGTTGTTTGTTTGTGGCGGTGGGTGCCGATCAAAACGTGCTTCGTGACAGTGCTTCCGCCTTGGTCCAACGCTTCAAAGACTGATCCCACCCTTCAGATGACAGCCAACATGCTCAAGTCCAAAGCCTCCCCACTCACTTTTCCAAGATTGTTATTGACAGGTGCCGCGGGGCAATTGGGCCAAGAAATGCGGCCACGCCTCAAAGCTTATTGCGATGTACTGCGTGTCAGCGATCAAAAAAATCTGGGTGCGGCGCAACTTGGCGAAGAAGTGCAAATCACCAATCTGGCCAATGCATCCGACATGCAAAGCTTGCTCTCAGGCGTTGATGCCGTTGTGCATTTGGGCGGCATCTCCACCGAGCAAGCCTGGGAACCCATTTTGGCCAGCAACATTGTGGGCATGGTGAACTTGTACGAAGCCGCACGCGTTCAGGGCACAAAGCGCATCGTCTTTGCCAGTTCCAATCACGTCACAGGCTTTTACCAGCAAGACGAAGTCATTGACACCAAAATGCCACCCAAGCCCGATGGTTTTTATGGTTTGTCCAAAGCCTTTGGCGAAGACTTGGCCGAAATGTATTGGGCCCGGTGGGGCATCGAAACCGTCAGCATCCGAATTGGCTCTGCACTCCCCGCCCCCAAAGACCGTCGAATGCTGTCCACATGGATCAGCTTTGATGACCTGGAGCGTTTGGTCGTAGCGGCGCTCACGGCCCCCATCGTGGGCCACACCATCATCTTTGGCATGTCCGACAACCAAACCTCTTGGTGGGACAACACCCATGCCAAACACATTGGTTACCGTCCGCTCGATTCATCCGATGTGTTCAGGCACGAAGTGGAAGCAAGACAGCCACACATTGATCGACATGACAAGGCCGCTTTGTACCAAGGCGGTGCCTTTGTCAAAGTAGCACCCCACGGCGAGTGACGGCTGAAAGATGGAAGTGCGCAAACCGGTTCAATTCATCGCCATTGGCGAATGCATGCTAGAAGTTCAAGCCAATGGCTTTGGACCCTGCGTGTTGTCTTATGGCGGCGACACTTTCAACACGTCGGTCTACTTACGTCGCTGCGTATCCTCCAAAGCCATTGAAGTCAGTTATGCCACAGGCTTGGGTGTTGACCCGCTCAGCCAACAACTGCAGCAGGCATGGGCAGCCTTGGGCCTCAACCTCAATGCCATTCAATCAATTGACGGCAAGTTGCCAGGCATGTACCTGATTGAAACGGACGACCAAGGTGAACGCAGTTTTCACTTCTGGCGAGAAAGCAGCGCCGCTCGCGCCTACTTTCAAGCACCCGAAACTGAGTTGGAAAAAAACGCGCATAACTATGACTGCATTTACTTCAGTGGCATCTCGTTGGCCATTCTGGACGATGCTTCTCGCAAGCGGCTTTTCAGCATGCTGCAAAAAGTTCGCGCTTTAGGCTGTCGTGTGGTGTTTGACAACAACTTCAGGCCTAAGCTTTGGCCCAGCCTGCAAGTGGCCCAGCAGGTTTACCTTGAAGCGTTGAACGTTTGCCATACCGCCATGCTCACCTTGGACGACCACCAAGCGGTCTTTGGCCATGCCAATTTAGAGGATGCCTTGCGTCATGCACAGGCGTTCGAAGTACCAGAGATGGTGATCAAGCGCGGCGCAGACAGCACCTTGGTTCGTGAAGCGCCAGGCGCCCCTTGGCAAAACATCGCCACCGAACGAGTTGAACGTGTGATCGACACCACCGCGGCAGGGGATTCATTTGCCGCTGGCTATTTAAGTCGGCGTCTCATTGGCGTAAGCGCGCCTTTATCGGCAGAATTTGGTAACAAAGTGGCTGCAAGGGTCATTCAGCATCGAGGCGCCCTGATTCCCCTGGAGGCCATGCAAGACCTCATTTCCCCTCCGGTCAATTGATAAATATCAACAAAATCAATAAGTTATACATTTAGCACTCTTCACAAGAGAGTGCTAAAATCCCGTCCATTATGGATAGGAGTTCTGGAA
>RFVJ01000350.1 GCA_009928125.1 Betaproteobacteria bacterium | reverse complement strand
GGTGGCTTGGCGGCCATGGCCAAGATGCGCAAAGTGACCACGGTGCGTGGTGTGGGCGAATTCGTCAGTCCCCATCATGTGGTGGTGGAAGAAACAACGGGCTCAGGTCAAGAAAAGACCGGCGTGAAAAAAGTGGTGGCTTTCAAGAACTGCATCATTGCAGCGGGAAGCCAAGCGGTTCGCTTGCCATTCATGCCCAAAGATCCACGCGTGGTCGACAGCACTGGCGCCTTGGCCTTGAAGGAAGTGCCAAAGCGCATGTTGATTTTGGGCGGCGGCATCATTGGTTTGGAAATGGGCACCGTTTACAGCACGCTGGGCGCACGCTTGGATGTGGTTGAAATGATGGACGGGTTGATGCAAGGTGCTGACCGCGATTTGGTCAAGATCTGGCAAAAGATGAACGCCCATCGCTTTGACAACATCATGCTCAAAACCAAAACTGTGGGAGCCAAAGCTACCAAGGCCGGCATTGAAGTGACCTTTGAATCTGCAGAGGAGGGTGTTGCAGCACCTGCACCTCAAGTCTATGACTTGGTCTTGCAAGCTGTGGGTCGCACACCCAACGGCAAAAAAATCGCAGCAGAAGCACCTGCACCTCAAGTCTATGACTTGGTCTTGCAAGCTGTGGGTCGCACACCCAACGGCAAAAAAATCGCAGCAGACAAAGCGGGCGTGAGCGTTACTGACCGTGGTTTCATTCCCGTGGACATTCAAATGCGCACCAACGTGCCCCACATTTTTGCCATTGGCGACATCGTGGGTCAGCCCATGTTGGCGCACAAGGCCGTGCACGAAGCGCACGTTGCAGCAGAAGTCATTGCCGGTGAAATTCAAGGCAATAAAGAATTGGCGGCCAGCGCCTTCAATGCACGTGTCATTCCAAGTGTGGCCTACACCGATCCTGAAGTAGCTTGGGTGGGTCTCACGGAAGACCAAGCCAAGGCTCAAGGCATCAAAGTCAAGAAGGGCCTGTTCCCTTGGACGGCTTCGGGACGCGCCATTGCCAACGGCCGCGACGAAGGCGTCACCAAGTTGTTGTTTGATGATTCACCCGAGGCACATGGTCACGGCAAGATCTTGGGCGGCGGCATGGTCGGCACACATGCAGGCGACATGATTGGCGAGATTGCACTGGCCATCGAGATGGGCGCTGATGCGGTGGACATTGGTAAGACAATCCACCCGCACCCCACACTGGGAGAAAGCATTGGCATGGCGGCCGAAGTGGCCCATGGCAGTTGTACTGATTTGCCACCTTCAAAGAAATAAGCTTTGAAATGGTCCACAAAAAAACCGCCTTCGGGCGGTTTTTTGATGAGTGAGATTTCTGTCAATTCTGAGCGGGTTCAGCCTGAAGCTTGTCGGATTGAACCCTGCGTGCACCATTGAAACGCTTTTGCCAATAAGCTTCGCGCATGTCGTCGACGCGCACAGCTTTGCCTGGTCTGGGTGCGTGAATGAACTTGCCGTCGCCAACGTAGATGCCGACGTGGCTGAAGGTGCGTTTCATGGTGTTGAAGAACACCAAGTCGCCTGGCTTGAGTTCACTGCGATTGATTTCTTCGGTCACTTTGGCTTGTTCTTCGGCCCTGCGAGGCAGGACCAAGCCGACAGACTTTTCAAACATGTGCCTCACAAAGCCGCTGCAATCAAAACCCTTTTCTTCGGACATGCC
>RFVJ01000349.1 GCA_009928125.1 Betaproteobacteria bacterium | reverse complement strand
TAACGGCCAGTCGATACGGCTGCGGCCAAGAGCAATGTGGGGCCTGTCATGTCTTGGTCGATGGCCAATCAAAGCCAAGCTGCCAATTGCCGGTGGATGCATTGTTGGGACGCAGTGTTGTGACGCTAGAGTCGGCACAGAACCCCGACTTGCCCAGCACACCTTACGTCAAAGCACTGCAAGCAGCGTTCATCGAAGCGCAAGCAGCGCAATGCGGTTACTGCACCAGTGGCCTATTGATCAGCGCCACAGCCTTGCTGATGAATGCACATGAAACTGTGTCTGAGCTGCAAATTCGAGAAGCCTTAGAGCCGCACCTTTGCCGCTGCGGTACACACAACCGCGTGTTGCGGGCTGTGAGAAAAGCCGCAGTGCAATGTGGTTTGAAGGTGCTTCATGCAGAGGTGTCCGAATGAATCAGCAGACAACCCCTTCCGTGAGTTTGAAAACAAGTCCACTTTTGGCCCAGTGGCTGCGCTTTGAAGCCGATGGTTCTGTGACAGTGTTCACGGGCAAAGCCGAATTAGGCCAAGGCATCTTGCATGCCCTGAAGCTGACGGCGGCTCACGAGCTAGATCTGCCACTGACACGGATTCGCATAGAGACAGCGAACACCGCCCACAGCCCCGATGAAGGCATGACGTCTGGCAGTTTGTCTGTTCAAGATTCGGGCATGGCCATTCGCCAAGCATGCGCGCATGCAGCGCAGCTTTTCAAAATGCACACATGCACGGCTTACGCAGAATTGCGCTCAAAGATTGATGCGCAGTTGCCTGTGGATGTCACTGTGCCCACCAAGTCCACCGCCTTGAATTTGACCGAGGGCCGCGAAGACTTGGTCGCACTTGTTCATGGCAAGCCCATCTTCCTCCACGACCTGGGAATTAATGTTGATCTGACCCCAATTAAAAACTTGCTGCATGGGCGGATGGTGCGAGGGCCTGGTTTACGTTGCACGTTGCGAGACGAAGGATGGACTGACGCTTTGGCTGCAATGTCTGAAGAGATCCAAGTGTTTCGGGATGGCAGTTTGGTTGGCGTTGTTGCGCCTACCGCATTGCACCACGGGTCGATGGGGCCCAGTGTGGCGCTGGCGGTTTGGGAATCTTCTGAGGCCAGCAGTGGTTTGAAAGTGTGGAGTCACACGCAGGGTATTTTTCCATTGCGCAAAGATTTGGCGCTTGCGTTTGGTGTGAATGCTGACCAGATTGAAGTGCAGCATGTGCGCGGTGCTGGCTGTTACGGACACAACGGTGCAGACGATGTGGCCTACGACGCAGCCTGGTTGGCCAGGCATGTGCCAGGGCAATGCGTGCGTGTGCAATGGACGCGAGAAGAAGAGATGCAGCAATCGCCCTTGGCGCCTGCGATGCGCGTGAAGTTGCAGGCCAAGGTGGTAGCCAGTGCTGAAAGAACCAGCAAGCACGTTGACAAAGATGCTGGCCCTATTGAGTTCCTCAGTTGGCAACACGATGTCTGGAGCCAAGGCCACAGCGCCAGGCCTGGCCGCGCAGCCACGCCTGCTTTCAAAGACAGTTGGCAAACAGCGCAAAAGTTTCCAGCACTGGAGCCCATCAATGTAGCCGCAGCAGCAGGTGCTGGTGCAGAGCGCAACGCCATACCGCCCTACCGCAGCCAACACGTGAAGGTGAACGCACACCGCCTGTTGGGTTTGCCATT
>RFVJ01000348.1 GCA_009928125.1 Betaproteobacteria bacterium | reverse complement strand
GTTCCTGAGTAAAGCACCATCATGGTGAAGGCTCCTAAAAATCAAAAAGAGTGGGAAGCCACCGGGTTGGCGGTCCTGCCCACTCCATCAAATTCGGGCCAGGCCCGAATCACGTGTTCTTACTTGATGTCTTTCCAGTAAGCAGCGTTCAAACGCCAAGCAATGAAAGTAAAGCCGGCCAAGAACAGCAAAACCCAAATACCCATGCGCACGCGGTTATTTTGCGCAGGTTCAGCCATCCATTGCAAGTAGTTGACCAAGTCACCGACAGCTTTGTCATATTGCTTGGGTGACAAGGTACCCGGTGTGACTTGCTTCCAACCCACAAAAACGTGTGTGGTTTGGCCATGCTCTTTGCGCTCTTCATAGACAGGCTCACGTTCACCTTGCAATTGCCAGAAGGGATTGGGCATGCCCACATTGGGGAAAGCGTAATCGGCGCCCGTACCGCCATGACCAGAGCGTGAACGTGCCACCAAAGTCAGGTCGGGTGGTACAGCACCGAACCATTCTTTGGCTTGCTTGGGATCAATGTTGGCCTTCATGGTTTCGCCCACCTTGTCAGTGGTGAACAGGAGGTTGTCTTTGATCTGCTGGTTGGTCAAGCCAATGTCTTGCAAGCGGTTGTAGCGCATGAAAGCTGCTGAGTGGCAATTCAAGCAGTAGTTCACAAACAGCTTGGCACCGTTTTGCAAGGAGGCTAAGTCAGTGGTGTTGACGGGCGCTTTATCCCATGCAATGGCGTTACCACCGGAAGCCTGGGCACCCGTCAGGGAAGCCAGCGCAACACACAAACCCAATGCAAATTTTTGAATTGATTTCATTTTCAAATACTCCTGGGCTTAGTGCGGAACGAATGTAACGCGGTCAGGTACAGGCTTAGGTGTACCCAACTTGCTCCACCAAGGCATCAACAAGAAGAAGCCGAAATAGAACAAGGTGCCCACTTGTGAAACACGCTCACCGATAGGTGAAGGTGGCTGAACGCCCAAGTAACCCAAGATCAAAAAGTCGATCACGAACACAGCGTACACATATTTGTGCCAGTCGGGACGGTAACGAATGGATTTGACGGGGCTGTTGTCGAGCCATGGCAAGAAGAACATGATGACCACTGCGCCGCCCATGACCACCACGCCCCAGAACTTGGCGTCAATGGCCAACATCATGGCAGAGACGACCACAGCGCCGCCCACAATGCCAGCCTTCAAGATGCTGGGCAATGCATTTTTGCGAACAGCCAAGACAGCACCCAAGACCACGCAGATGATCAAGACATACATCATCTCGCTGGTGATGGCACGCAGCATGGAGTAGTAAGGGGTGAAGTACCAAACAGGTGCAATGTGCAGCGGTGTCTTCAGGGGGTCGGCTGGAATGAAGTTGTTGTATTCCAAGAAGTACCCACCAAACTCAGGTGCAAAGAAAATGATGGCTGTGAAAACCATCAAAAACACACTGACCGAGAAGATGTCATGCACTGTGTAATAGGGGTGGAAAGGAATGCCATCCAATGGATGACCGTTTGCGTCTTTCGGTGCACCGGGCGCTTTGATTTCAACGCCGTCGGGATTGTTGGAGCCGACTTCGTGCAACGCAATGATGTGCGCCACCACCAAGCCGAGCAAGACCAGAGGCACTGCAATGACGTGGAAGCTGAAGAAGCGGTTCAAAGTGGCATCGCCCACCAC
>RFVJ01000347.1 GCA_009928125.1 Betaproteobacteria bacterium | reverse complement strand
CATGAAGGCGCCAGCGCCAAACATGAAGGTGCCCACTTCCACGCCAGGATGGTTGTGGATGCCAAAGATGGCATCGCAAGGAAAGCGCTCAAACAAGCCATCGGCAATCATTTGCTGGGCACCGCTGTCCTTGCCTGCTTCTTCCGCAGGTTGAAACACCAAGTGCACTGTGCCTTTGAAATTTTTGGTTTTGGCCAACTGTTGTGCAGCGCCCAACAACATCGCCGTATGGCCATCGTGGCCACAGGCATGCATGGTGCCAGGGTGTTCGCTGGCGTAGGGCTTTTGCGTTTCTTCTTGAATGGGCAAGGCGTCCATGTCTGCCCGTAAAGCAATGGCCTTGCCTTCTCCGTTGTTCAATGAGGCGACCAAGCCGTGCCCCCCCACATTGCGGGTGACCTTGTAGCCCCATCCTTCCAACTGATCGGCCACCCATTGAGCGGTTGATTTTTCTTGAAAAGACAGTTCAGGAAAACGGTGCAAATGTCGACGCGCTTCACTCAAGGATTCTTGAGCTCCCACAAGGTCTGACAGTTTGCAAAAACAATCGTAACGAGCGTTCATCGTGGTGTCCTTTGAGCGGTTCAAGCCTTGGAGGCAACGAAAGGTGTCTGTGCGGTACCCAGGTCCCAATACAGACCCGTCATCACCTGCAAAGCTTCTTTAAGCAGCTCTGGTGGCAAGTGTTCATTGGGCGCATGCTGAGAACAGCCTGGATAAGAATGGGGCACCCAAATGGTTTTCAAGCCCAACACGTCGGTGAAGATGTCATTGGGCAAAGATCCGCCCAAATTTGGCAAGATGGCCGGTTTTTTCTGGGTGGTGCTTTGCAAGGAGTTTGCAGCCCAGGTGACCCAGGCGTCATCGGGGTCAATGCGCGTTGCCTTGAAAATTTCGTCGCGGGCGGCCGCAATTTGCACATAGCCAAAGCCATGACTGTCCAAGTGTCTGCGCAAAGCGCCCAAGATGTCTGAGCTGTCGATGCCCACCACAAAGCGCAACTGGCATGTCGCCTTGGCTCTGGGCGGAATGGCATTCACGGGGTTTTCGGGGTTGCCTGTTTTGAATGCCAGCACTTCAAACGAGCACCAACCAAAGACTCGCTCTGCGGGGCTTAAGCCAGGTTGTCCCCAATCGGGTTCAATTTGAGGGCCATTAGGCCCGCCGTCAACTTCGCAATCGGCCAACACCCGGCGCACGGCATCTGGCAAAGCCTTAGGGCGCCATTCCGGTACTTTGATCTCGCCATGGTCTGTTACCAAGCTGGCAATGGCATGGGCCAATTGAATACCGGGATTGGAAATCAAGCCGCCCCAATTGCCCGAGTGATGCGCACCCGAACGCGATTCAATGCTCAGCTCAAAATTGATGCTGCCTCTGGAGCCTAGAAAGATGGTGGGACGTTCCGCTCGCAAGCGTGGCCCATCGGATGCAATCAGCAAATCGGCTTTGAGCAAGTCGGCGTGTTCTGCACAAACCTCCTTCAGGCCAGGTGAGCCCGTCTCTTCGCCCATTTCGATGATGAATTTGGCATTGAAGCCCAAGTGCCCTCGCTCTGCCAAAACACAGGCCATGGCTTGCAGGTTGACCGAGTGTTGGCCCTTGTTATCGGCAATACCGCGGCCATACCAACGGCCCTCCAGTTCGGTCAGATCCCATGGCGTCACACCTTCACGCCACTCGGTTTCCAATCCG
>RFVJ01000346.1 GCA_009928125.1 Betaproteobacteria bacterium | reverse complement strand
CTGCACGAATGTCACGGTTGTAACCATTGAACTCTGCCGTACCCGCCACACGGAATCGGTCGTCGCCTAGACGGCTGGTGACCAGTTTGGTTTCGTCGTCCAGTAAGCTGACCTGCGGTGCGCCTGCTTGGCTTTCAGCATCGTTCAAATTGACCGTGATGGAATAGCCTTTGACAGGGTAAATGTTGACGCGGTCACCCAGTTGTGAAGCAAACTGTTTGCTGGCCACACCTGCGCACACGACCACGCTGTCAAAGGTGTGAATGCTGGTCGGGGCATCGGTGTGCGCTACGGTGATTGTGACTTGATTGCTGTCGCTTTGAATGTCAGTCACATTTTGGTCATACAGCGTGCGAACGCCCAAACGTTTCACAGCCTGGGCCAATCCGTTGGTGAATTTGTGAATGTCGCCCGTTGAATCACTTTCGGTGAAATAGCCACCGTAGTACTTGCCAGCCAACGTAGGTTCGATGGCTTTCATCTCTTCAGGTGTGACGGCATGCCGCGGTAGACCACCCTTGGCCAACATTTCAGAAACTTTGCCTGCGTGGTCAAAGCCCTTTTTGTCGCGGTAAATGTGCAAGATGCCTTGCTTTTTCAAATCGAAATCAATGTTTTCAGCTTCAGCCCAAGCAAACAAATGCTGTCGTGCCGCCACAGCCAGTTTGGCCGTTTCAACCGTGTTCTTTTCATAAGCCGTCATGGAGGCCATGAACTCTGCAAACCAAGAAATTTTGTGCCAGCTGGGTTTGGGATTGACCAACAAGGGTGCGTCACTTTTGAGCATCCACTTCAAACCCTTGATGATGGTGGAAGGGTGGGTCCAAACTTCTGCATTCGATGCAGACAATTGACCCCCATTGGCAAACGAAGTTTCCATGGCAGCATAGCGATGACGCTCAAACAAGGTGACTGTGAAGCCACGTTTGGCCAATGCATAAGCCGTGGTGACGCCCATGAAAGATGGCATCGGTCCTTTTGCCTGAGAGTTTCCGGGGCGGTTGCTCCTTCGGCGTTGCTTTAAAGCAATCTCTCCCGATGCCATTCATGCGAGAACTTTACACCTTGAAGAATTCCTTCGTCAAGTGAATCCAATAGTCCGAGCCAGTGGCGATGTTGTCGTCATTGAAGTCGTAGCCTGGGTTGTGCACCATGCATGCGCCTGCGGTGTCACCATCACCGTTGCCAATGAGGAAATAACTGCCAGGAACTTTTTCCAACATGAAGGCAAAGTCTTCGCTGCCAGTTAAAGGCGGGCCGTTCAAAACGACACGCTCAGCGCCGACCAAATCCAAAGCCACTTGACATTGCGCGACACCACAGTTTGCAAAGCCATCACGATGGATGCGGCAGCCACCAAGGAATCAGCTGCGCGATGCGGCATGCCGCCGTGACCGCCTGTGCCATTCACACGAATGGTGACGTAATCGCTGGACGCCATGGCACTGCCACTGCGAAACACAAACTGACCCACTGGAACGCCGGGCATGTTGTGCATGGCAAAGATGGCATCGCAAGGAAACAAGTCAAACAGACCGTCTTGCATCATGCGCAACGCGCCACCACCGCCTTCTTCGGCTGGTTGAAAGATGAGGTGCAAAACGCCATCAAAATCGCTGTTCAACGCCAACTCGTGGGCGGCTGCCAACAGCATGGCAGTGTGGCCATCATGGCCGCAGGCATGCATCAGTCCGGGCTTGGTGCT
>RFVJ01000345.1 GCA_009928125.1 Betaproteobacteria bacterium | reverse complement strand
AGCGCTCGTTGAGCCGCTGCTCCGACTGCGCGCGCAGCACCGCAGCGAGACTGCCGCCGCTCGCGTCCGCCTGGATCAGTGCCGCGATCAGCGGCGTCACGGAGGGCACATCGAGCCGCTCACCCAAGGCGCGCAACGCCTCGGCGCGCGTTCGTCCGGCACGCAGATCACCCTGCACCCGCTGGAAAGCTCGTCGCAATACGCTATCCGGCGAACGCTCGGTGGCTACCCGCAGCGCCACACTCAGCGCTCCACCTGCCTCGAGGGCCAGCGTGAGCATATCCACGTAGAGTGGTAAGTCCCGCACGATCTCATCGCAACGTCGACGCCCTGCATCGCGCAACCAAAACCACGGCAAGGCTGCCGTGAGCAACGCGGCAAGCCAGTGCGCCACGCCGGAAACGCCCGCCATCCGTGTCTTGGTGATTCAAGGCCATGAATCGATCTTCAGTGCTGGCAACAACATTGGCGATTTCTTGAACAAGCCCCCTTCGACGGTGGACTCGCCCGTGTTTCATTTCATGCGTGCATTGACCACCTTTGAAAAACCCGCCATCGCAGCCGTGGCCGGCCCTGCTGTGGGCATTGGCACCACCTTGCTGTTTCATTGCGACTTGGTCTATGCAGGCGACAACGCCGCATTCTCCATGCCCTTTGTGAATCTGGGCTTGTGCCCTGAATTTGCCTCCAGCCTGTTGGCGCCCCAAATGTTTGGTTATCACCGCGCTGCGGAAGCTTTGCTGTTGGGTGAGGCTTTCTTTGCAGAGGCTGCGCTGGAGATTGGCTTGGTCAATCGCGTGGTGCCGCCCACCGAAGTCAATGGCTACGCGCAAGCGCAAGCCAAAAAGTTGGCGGCCAAACCTTTGTCTGCTTTGGTTGAGACCAAGCGTTTGATGAAGGGCGGTCAATCCAAGGCGCTCATAGAACGAATGGGCGAAGAAGGTCAAAGTTTTCGTCGCATGCTCACCGAGCCTGCAGCACGAGAGGCATTTGGCGCTTTCATGGAAAAACGAAAGCCCGACTTCTCTAAAATCTAAGGTGATCCTTCAACTTAGAATGCCTCATGACTTCATCTCGCGCAGACACGCCGCCTCAGGTTACTTTTGAACCTGAATTCATCGCAGGATTGCGCGAGATTTACGAAGAAAAAATACTTTTCAACCAATGGATGGGGTTGAAGGTGTCCAGCATACAAACCACGGGCATTGTGGCGCACCTCACCATGAAACCCGAACTCGTGGGGCACTTTGCCTATCACCGAATTCACGGTGGCGTGATCAGTGCCGTGCTAGACGCCATGGGCAGTTTGGCTGTTCTGGCCGCCTTGGGTGCCAAACACATGGACGAAGCGCCTGCCAAACGGCTTGAGCGATTTGCGCGGCACAGCACCATTGATCTGCGCGTTGACTTTTTACGTCCTGGCATTGGCGACGAATTCGTCATTCATGCGGAGGCCGTTCGCGTAGGTGCCCGGGTGGGCAATGCGCGCATGGAGTTTCGTGCAGCCGACGGTAAATTGTTGTCGACGGGCACTGCTGCCTACCTCACCTCTTAACAATGTGCCTTTGCGGCTTGGGCGCTCATGCAATGCGCCTGTCGTTCAGTGCGCGGGTACGGGCGTCGGTTTCCCTTCTGCATCGATGGCCACATAAGTCAAGCGCGCTTCTGTGACCTTGATGAACTCGCCCTGCTTGGAAAATCGTTCTGCAAA
>RFVJ01000344.1 GCA_009928125.1 Betaproteobacteria bacterium | reverse complement strand
TATCTACTACTACTATGTATTAATCTATATAAAAGAAGAATACAAAGACAAACTCCGAATTCAAATTAAATACTTTGACGGAATTCATCCATGCAGTTTTGCCACTGAATCATGGCAGCTGCCAGATGTCTTTCTTTCACATGACCAAAGCCTTTGATTTGTTCTGGCACATTGGCCATCTTGACGGCCAATGCATGATTTTCAGATTTAAGAGACTTGCAGAGCTCTTCAACAGCATCTCTGTATTCTTGAATCAAGGCTCTTTCGGTTTGACGTTCTTCAGTACGACCAAAAATGTCAAACACCGTGCCACGTAAAAACTTCAGTTTGGCCAAACCTTTGAAAACCAACAGCATTGAAGGGCTCATTTTTTGTTTGATGAGATGGCCCTTCTCATCGCGTTTTGCCAAGATGGGAGGGGCTAGGTGGTAGAACACCTTGAAATCGCCTTCAAACTGGGTTTTAACGCGTTCTAGGAACTGTTTGTCGGTATGCAAGCGGGCAACTTCGTATTCATCTTTGTAAGCCATCAATTTGAACAACTGACGCGCCACAGTTTCAGTTAACAAAGATTGACCTAAAGCTTGCTCTTTTTGCTTGACAAGGCCTACAAAATCTTCATATTGCTTGGCATATGCGGTATTTTGATAAGCTGTTAAAAATTCAACACGTTTCGCAATCAGATCTTCTAAGCGATCGCGCTTTTTAAATTGAATCACTTGCGCTGGCGTTAAAAGGGCTTCAACAGCTTCTAAATGTTGCGCGGCATGTCGGCCCCACTCAAAGGCTGCCAAATTGTTGGCAACCGCCACTTCATTCAATTCAATGGCGCGTTGCAAAGCTTCTAGGCTCAAAGGCACCCATCCCTTTTGCCAGGCGTAACCCAGAATCATGGGATTGATGTAGATGGTGTCACCCATCAACTGTGCAGACAATTTGTCTGCATCAAATGCAGCCAGATTGTCCAAGCCAACGGCATTTGCAATTTCTTGGGCACAACTGTCAGCAGGGTTGACCCATTGTGTGTCTTTCACAAATGCCGCTGTGGGTGTACTGTGAGAATTCAAAGCCACGTGTGTTCGACCCTGGCGCATGCGAGACAAAGTTTCTTTCCCTGCTGTCACAATCGGATCACAACCCAAGATCAAATCGGCGGCGGCCATGCTGACGCGCGTGGTTTGAATGTGATCTTGATGTTTGGCCAAGAGCACATGACTCCAGGTCGCTCCCCCCTTTTGAGCTAAACCCGCAGAGTCTTGCGTCACAATGCCCAAGCCATCTAAGTGGGCGGCCATGCCCAACAATTGGCCAATCGTGATCACACCTGTTCCGCCCACGCCAGCAACCACGATGCCATAGGCATTGAACGAAGCATTCAGATCAGGTAAGGTGGGGGGCTTCAAAGCAGGCAATTGGGCAGAACTCAATCTTTGTTCTTTGGATTTCTTGCGCAGTTGACCGCCTTCAATGCTGATGAAACTGGGACAGAAACCTTTGAGACAGCTGGTGTCCTTGTTGCACGTGTTTTGATTGATGGTGCGTTTTCGTCCAAAGTCGGTTTCCAAAGGTTCAACAGAGAGGCAATTTGATTGCACGCCGCAATCACCACAACCCTCACAAACCAGTTCATTGATCATCACGCGCACGGCCGGATCGACCATGGTGCCGCGTTTACGACGCCGACGCTTTTCAGTGGCACAGGTTTGGTCGTAAATGATGAC
>RFVJ01000343.1 GCA_009928125.1 Betaproteobacteria bacterium | reverse complement strand
AGCAGTGAAGACGTGCAAAGCAAAGTGGCCCGTCCTGCCGAGCAAGTCTTGGGGCAAATTGCCGGCATTGAACACACCTATTCGGTGTCACGTTCTGGCATGGCGGTGCTGACGGTGCAGTTCAAAGTAGGCGTGCCCCGCACAGATGCCCTGGTGCGTTTGTACGATGTGCTCAATGCCAATCAAGACTGGTTGCCTCGCGATCTGGGTACTTTGGCGCCCATCGTCAAACCCAAAGGCATTGACGATGTGCCTGTGTTGGCCGTCACCTTGTGGGGCAAAGAAGCACCGTCAGCTTTAGAGCTTGAACGCGTGGCCCGCAGTTTGGAAATGGACTTGAAGCAGGTGAAAGGCACCCGAGAGGTGCAAACCATCGGTGGTCCAGGCCGCGCGGTTCAAGTGAACTTGAACCCGACACGCCTGCGTGAGCGTGGGTTGGACATGTTCAGCGTGCAACGTGCTTTGGCCGGTGCCAACGTAGGCGCACCATCGGGCTATGTGATGAACCCCGACAAAACTGCGGGCCAACGCATTCAGATTGAAACAGGTTACTTTTTTGAATCAGCCCAAGATGTTGCCGATGTGGTGGTCGGAGTGCATGCAGGCAAACCCATCTACTTGAAAGAAGTGGCGCAAGTTGAAGAAGGCGCGCAACAAGCCCAGCACCATGTGAGTTACATGCCGGGCGCTGCCCAGGCCGACTTGAAGGGCCAGATGTATCCCGCTGTCACGATGACTGTGACCAAGAAACCTGGCGAGAACGCCGTCGATGTGGCGCGCGCGGCACGTGCGCGTGTTGAGCAAATGCGCAACACCGTTTTGCCTCATGGCATTGAAGCCACCATCACGCGCGACTATGGTGAAACCGCTGCAGAAAAAGCCAACAAGCTGATTCAGAAATTGGCATTTGCCACCGCTTCGGTCATTTTGTTGGTGGGTTTGGCACTGGGCAAACGCGAAGCCATCATTGTGGGCGGCGCCGTCATTCTGACCTTGACCGCGACCTTGTTTGCCAGCTGGGCATGGGGTTTCACCCTGAATCGGGTCAGTTTGTTTGCCTTGATTTTCTCCATTGGCATTTTGGTCGACGATGCCATCGTGGTGGTGGAAAACATTCACCGCCATCAGCAGTTGGACCCCCACAAGTCGTTGAAAGACATCATTCCAGCGGCGGTGGATGAAGTGGGCGGCCCCACCATCTTGGCCACCCTCACCGTGATTGCCGCCTTGCTGCCCATGGCTTTTGTATCGGGCCTGATGGGCCCTTACATGAGCCCCATTCCCATCAACGCCAGTTTAGGCATGGCACTGTCTTTGTTGATTGCCTTCACAGTCACGCCATGGTTGGCCCTGAAGTGGATGAAGTCACACCATGGCAGCGCCGGCCATGACGCTGCACTCGCCAAACAGCAAGCACCCGCCACCGGATTTGCCGCACGCTTGCCAGATTTCTTTGGTCGCATCTTGCGCCCCTTTTTGAACAGCAGTCGTCAACGCTGGAAGCTTTTGGGCAGCATTGTGCTGGCCATGGCGTTGTCAGTGGGCTTGGCCGGTGTGCAGTGGGTCATCATGAAAATGCTGCCCTTCGACAACAAGAGCGAGTTTCAAGTGGTGGTCGACATGCCAGCTGGCACGCCCTTGGAAAACACCGCCGCTGCATTGCAAGACTTGGGCACTTATTTGTCGCAGCAAAAAGAAGTGTTGGACGTGCAAACCTATGCGGGC
>RFVJ01000342.1 GCA_009928125.1 Betaproteobacteria bacterium | reverse complement strand
TAAGCGCACAGCCGCTTTATTCCAACGCAAAAGATCCTGAATTTGGCTTGGTTGCAGATCCTTTGAGTAGTTTCACCTCCAGCGATGTGGTGGTGTCAGGTGGCACCTTGAGTACGCTCAGCACCACAGGCCTTGTGCGCACCGCCGTGTTCACACCCACACCCAACTTGGCCAGTGGCACGGCCAGCATCACCGTCACTGCGCTCAGCTATCAAGACGCAGCAGGCAATTTGGGCACAGCCGGGACCACGCCCAGCCTCAGCATTGACACGGTGGCACCCACCGTCGCAGGTCGGGCCAATTCGGGCGGCCTCATTGCCGGACAAACCACTCGGGTTTATTTCACGTTCAGTGAGGATCCAGGAACCAGCTTCACTTGGGATGGCAGCGTAGGTGATTTGACGGTCACTGGTGCGGGCAACTTGGTCATCAGCAGCGTGCCGGGTCAACAAGTCGGCGTAGAAAGGGGCTTTGATTTCACACCCCCCGCCAACACCAATTCAGGCACCACCACGATCAGCGTGAAGAATGCCAGCTATCAAGATGCAGCGGGCAATTTGGGCTCTGCCAGCGGCACCGTCACGATCAGCTATGACACATTGGCGCCAACAGTCGCCATTACCTCCAACTTGTCGACTGTGGGCATGGGTCAAACTGCCAACATCACGTTCACGTTCAGTGAGGATCCAGGCAGTACGTTTGCTTGGGATGGCACCACCGGCGATGTGGTGGTGACGCAAGGTACGTTGAGTGCTATTTCTGGCACAGGTCTCACGCGCACAGCTGTATTCACGCCTTTTGCCGATACACCCTTGGTTGCCGCCAGCATCACTGTCGCAGCAGGCAATTACACAGACACAGCAGGCAATGCGGGCCTTGCGGGCACCTCCCCCACCCTCAACGTCAACACTTTCAAAAACGCCATCTACTTGGACGATATTGCCAACAACATTGGAGGTTATGCCATTGAAGCCCCGAACACCGGTTCGTACTTTGGCTTCGCGGTCAGTTTGGCCGGCGACTTCAACGGCGATGGATATGGCGATGTGGTGATGGGCGCGCCGCTCAACACCTTCACCGACACAGCCTTGCGCACGCAAGGCGGCGGTGCCGTTTTATACGAAGGTGGTCAGAACACCAGCCTAGTGCCCAAAGGATACAGCGGCACAGGCCAAGTCAATGGCCATTACTACACCTACAGCGTCAACAAGGGATGGCTGGGCTTCTCTGTGGCCGGTGTAGGCGACATGAACAACGATGGCCTGGCCGATCTGTTGATTGGCATGCCACAAGATGCCGCCAGCACCAACCCGGGCGGCGCTTTCTTGGTTTATGGCAAAGCGAATTCAACGACAGGCAGTTTGGCGGAGTACCAAAAAGACATCTCCGCCTTGGCCACAACGCCCGACGCACTCAGCATTACCAGCACCTTTGACACCGCAGGTTTTTCAGTCAGCAGTGCGGGAGATGTGAACGGTGACGGCTGGATCGACATGATCATCAGTGCGCACTTTCAAACCGTCAGCGGGCTTGTGGGCAACACAGGTAAGACCTATGTGGTGTATGGCAGCTCGGCTTTATCAGCTTTGCAAACCATCTCATTAGGTAATGTGGGCGGCACTGTAGCGGGCTTTGTGATTTCTGGATGGCAAGCCGGCGAAGAAAGCGGCACCTCGGTCAGCAGCGCGGGCGACTTCAACGGCGACGGCAAAGCCGACTTGCTGGTGAGCGCCTATTTC
>RFVJ01000341.1 GCA_009928125.1 Betaproteobacteria bacterium | reverse complement strand
GGACACCGCAGCTCAGGCCATTGCCTTCGCTCGAGAAGATGGTGCCAGCGCTTTGCGTTTGGACATCGCTCATGGCAAAGCAGGTGCTGCCATAGGCATGGGCAGCAACAGCCGTGCTTTGGCAGTCAGGGCCAAAGATTTGCCCGCATTTTTCAGCACCATTGCCAGCAATGCGCAGCATCCCTTTATTCCTCAAACCGGCGCTGTGTTGATTGTCGACTCACAAGGCACCATCATGGGCGCTGTGGGCGCTTCCGGCGGCACAGGTGATGAAGATGAAGAAATTGTGATCGCTGGTATAGCCGCTGTGGGCTTACGCCACCTGTAGGCGCACCGATGAATCCAATACAAACCATGCGCTGTGGTTGCGGGGTCGACATCCATGCGCACTTGGTGCCTGAGAACTTCCCGCGCTATTTGGGATCCACGATGCCATCCCCTTGGCCTTACATGGAAGCAGCGGCTGAGGCCAAAGGCATGTGCCATCGACAAGTGATGTTCAATGGCAAGCATTACAGAACCGTCTCCGAGCAATGCTGGTCAGCCCAACGCCGATTGGCAGATCTTCCTGAAATGGGGTTGTCGCATCAAGTCGTTTCGCCAATGCCAGAATTGTTGTCTTATTGGAATGGCACGCCCATTGGTGATGCAAAATTTGATGCGTTTTACGAAGCTTGTGTTGCCATGGACATTCCCGTCTTTGTCCATGCTTTAAAGCCTGCTGGCATGGAGCGCTTGATCGGCCCGCCCGCATTGGAGCAAGTGTTGGGTTATCCCACAGATGTTGGATTGGCTGCAGCCTCTGTCATTACAGGCGGCCTGATGCACAGGCACCCCCAACTTAGAATTGCGTTTAGCCACGGCGGTGGCACCTTGGCTTCCTTGTTGCCACGGTTAACGCAAGGCTGGAAAACATTTCCAGCGCTTGCCGACAAGTTGAAAGAGTCACCGGCTGAAACAGCGCGCAAACTCTATTTTGACGCGCTGGTCTATGACGCCCCCACCTTGCGTCATTTGATTCAAACTTTTGGTGTTGAACAATTGATGCTGGGTACCGACTATCCCTTCAATTTCCACGAACCTCGACCCGTCGGGCGCTTGATGGAGGCGGGTCTCGATACGCCATCGCAAGATGCCTTGAGCTTTGGCAATGCACTTCGATTTTTGGGTGCAAACTCAGGCATTAAGCAAACCTGAACGCTCTACCTGCAAAAGGACAATTGATGAAATCACCATGGATCTCTGCGCTGCGAAGCGTCGCACTCACAGTGCCTGATCTTGCAGCGGCTGAAATTTTTTACACGCAAACCTGGGGTTTGGTTTTGGCTGAAAAAAGTCAAGGTGTCGCCTACTTTCGAGGAAGCGGTCACGACCATCACTTGTTAGCGCTGCATGAGGCAGCGGGTACCCCACAGCTGCGCTTGGTGACATTGCGTGCGCGCAGTGCCAAGGCCTTAGAAGAAATCGCACAAGCGGCCCAAGCTGCAGGAGGTGTGGTTGAGCGAACAGGTGCTGCTTTAGATCCTGCTGGCGGCCATGTGGTGGTCATTCGCGACCCAGATGGCCGCAGATTAGAAGTAGTTCACGGTGATGCGCTGCGTGCAAACGATGCGCCCACGCCACAAGATCGGCCAATTCGTTTGGCGCATGCCGTTCTCAACAGTCACGCGGTCGAAAAAACACGTGAATTCTTTGAGAAAGCGCTTGGTTTTGTGTTGGCCGATCGGACGCGCATCATG
>RFVJ01000035.1 GCA_009928125.1 Betaproteobacteria bacterium | reverse complement strand
AACACTTCCAACAGGCTCCGTTAACGAAGTGAAGTTGGCAGTTCTTTCCTGTTCGAATTATCCAGCAGGATTTTTCAATGTTTACTCTGAAGTTGCAAAATCCGATGTGGACTTGGCCATTCACCTGGGGGACTACATCTATGAATATGCGGCAACAGGTTACGCCTCTGAAAAGGCAGCAAGTTTGGGTCGTACATCCGTACCAGCAAATGAAATTCTGACCCTAAGTGACTATCGCATGCGTCATGCGCAATACAAGTCCGACGCTGATTCGAAGCAATTTCATGCAAGTAAACCTTTAATTGCCGTTTGGGATGACCATGAATTTGCCAACGACGCCTACAAAGATGGTGCAGAAAACCACACTACCGCAACAGAAGGTAGTTTTGCTGCCAGAAAGGCTGCAGCCATGCAGGCTTACCATGAGTGGATGCCCATCAGAACTGGCGCAGACAAGAGCAAAATCTATCGAAGCTTCAATTTTGGAAACTTGATCAGTTTGCACATGTTGGATACGCGTTCTGTAGGACGTGACCAGCAAGTTGACATTGCAGACTTGGTCAACCCAGCAAAACAAGCAACTGCATTGGCAACTTTGAGTTCGCCATCTCGACAATTGTTGGGTGTTGAGCAAGTTCAGTGGCTTCAAACACAGATGGCTTCTTCAACTGCGACATGGCAAATTCTGGGTCAACAGGTTTTGATGGCCCGAATTGAATTTCCATTGACAATTTTGCAAGCATTGAATCCATCTGATACCAGTGCCCAGGCTCAAATTGCTGGTCAAAAAGCCATTACAGACTACCTCACAGCAAAGGCAAAACAAGCCCAGTCATATCCATTGACAGCCATCGAAAGTGCATTGTTGAGCCAACCCAAGCTTGGTTATAACTTAGATGCTTGGGACGGCTATCCTGCCGCCCGAGAAATTGTTTTAGCGACAGCTGCACAGCTCAAAAAGCGATTGCTTGTGTTGGCAGGTGATACCCACAACGCCTGGCACAGTGATTTGACTTTGATGTCTGGCCAAAAAGTAGGTGAAGAATTTGCAACTTCGAGTGTCAGTTCCCCAGGCCTTGAAGCCTACTTGTCTTTGCCACCTGCACAAGTTAAAGCTATTTTTGAAGGTGTCGTGAAAGATTTGAAATGGATGGATTCTTCGCGCCGAGGTTATTTGAAATTGACGGTTAATGCCAATCAAGTACAAGGTGAATGGTTTTTCATAGATACCATTACAAGCAAGTCCTACAAAGTAGATGTGTCAACACCTGCTGAAAAACGTACATACACAGCTTGACTTCATCAGTTAAGGCATAAAAAAACCGCACAATGTGCGGTTTTCTGCTTCAACACAGGCTCAGTGGTACATCTGCTTGGGGTTGTTGTCCATCAGTTCGCCTTTTAGCAAGTACAAAGGCGCTTTGTGGTAAAGAATGATGTCGTGGAATGGATCCGTCAAAATCTTTGTCATCCATACCAGTCCGGTCTGAACATCTTTAAGAATAAACAGGTGAACAGTTCTGAACAACAAACCTGCTACTCCCAAAAGAAGCCATGATGCGCCAACTTGGCGAACCCATTCGCTCAAGTTATCCCAGGGTTCAATCATGCCGAATAAGCCTGGTTGCACGTAAAGCGCCATTGGCAAAATCGCCCAAATGCTGAGCAATACTATTTTACGATTGAGGTTGTAGCCAACTTTGATTTCTTCTTTGTATTCATGCGTTGCTTGATTGATTTCGTCATAGCCTAAAGGTTCAAAGAAAAAATGGCCTGACTGACGCGTGGTCATGGAAATTAGCCAAGCGATCAGCGCAGAAATGACAGGGTCTACCAGAAGAAAGCCATAAGCAACTACAAAGCTGATGGCACTGATGAGATGAAGAGTTTGATTGATACGGCTGTGATGGTAATAACGGTGATCATCATACCGTTGAGTTCTCAATGCTTCGAAAAATGTACTCACATCGTCTCCTGAAGGCAAATTAAAAAACCGCACGGATTGTGCTTGAAGACATGATCATTCGATTTCATGAAAATTCAATGACAAGCTGCATCTGTCACTGAAAATTCACCAATTTTTTCTCTTCACTCATTTGTCATCAATTTGTTAAATCAATACAAGATGATAGAAACATGGAAAATCAATCTGACATGCCCATTGTTCTTGAAGACTATCCCGCTACCCGACCGTCGCTTCGAATTGCGGTTGTGACAGAAACTTGGCCCCCTGAAGTGAATGGTGTTGCTGTGACATTGGCCAAGCTGGTGCAAGGTTTGAGCCATCGAAATCACGACGTTCAACTGATTCGACCACGTCAAGCTAAAACTGATTTACCGATCAGAGATTCATCTTTGGAAGAGGTTCTCATGCGCGGCATGCCCATCCCTCGGTATCCTGAATTGAAGCTTGGATTGCCAAGTAAAAAAACATTGATCAAGACATGGACGCTACGTCGTCCAGATGTTGTGCACATTGCAACTGAAGGTCCGTTGGGTTGGTCAGCACTTCAAGCTGCAAAAGTTTTAAAACTTCCAGTCACTTCCGATTTTCGAACTAATTTCCAGAGCTATTCCAAACACTATGGTGTGGGTTGGCTTAGAAAACCGATCGTGGCCTATTTGCGAAAGTTTCACAATGCAACGGCATGCACCATGGTGCCGACCAAAGAGTTGATGAGAACGCTAAGTGAAAATGGTTTCAATCGTTTAAAAGTAGTTTCTCGTGGTGTTGATACACAATTGTTTAACATGCGTAAGAGAGATGTGAATTTGAGAAATTCTTGGGGTGCCACAGATGAAACCAAGGTGCTCATTTCTGTTGGCAGAATGGCGCCAGAGAAAAATTTAGACCAAGTGCTTAAAACCTATGAGGCACTCAGTTTCATGGGCAATCAAATTAAACTGGTCATGGTGGGTGATGGCCCTCTGCGTGAGCAGTTCCAACAAAAGTACCCTCAAATCATTTTTCCTGGAATGCTGACTCAATCTGAATTGTCAACCTATTACGCCAGTGCTGATTTGTTTGTATTTCCGAGCCAAACCGAAACATTTGGCAATGTCACTCTGGAAGCCCTGGCCAGTGGCATACCCGTATTGGCGTTTGATTGTGCTGCTGCAAGGGACTGGGTTCAGACTGACATCAATGGTTGGTTGGTTGCTGAAAGCAATCCAGATGGATTTGCAACGCAAGCAGTTTCAATCATGACGAACTCAGATTTGCTGGCCCGTGTCACTGAAAATACAAGAAATCAAGTTGTTCATTTGGACTGGGATCAGATAGCGGAGCAGGTTGAAGGGGTCTTGTGGGATGCCATTCGCATCAGATAGAGCATGCCCAAAATCATGGTGCTTCCCATGATGGTCATTACCCATTGAAGTGGAAATTCAAGTGCCAGTAAGCCACTGTAAATACCTAACATCAGCATGACACTTGCGTTTTCGTTGAATCCTTGAACTGCAATAGACCGTCCGGCTGTTAACAAGTGATAGCCTCTATTTTGTAAGAGTGCATTCATGGGCACCATCAGCATACCGCCAGCAAATCCTGTAACTAGCATCAACGGAATTGCAATCCAAAGTGACGTTGCAAATGCCAGAGCTGGCAAAGAAAAGCCTAGCCATAAACCCAGAGGTAACACCTTGTAGGCATTTTTAAGGGCAACGCTGTGTCCAGCAACACCTGCACCAAATATCACGCCAAAAGCTACAACAGCTTGTAAGAGGCTTGCTTTTTCAAGGGGCATGTTGAGTGCTTCTTTGGCCCAAAGTAAGACCGCAAATTGCACAACTGCACCAATCCCCCAAAAAAGTGTTGTCACCGCCAAAGAAATTCGTCCTATTGAATCCGACCAAAGCATGTAATTGCTTTTCATGAAATTTTGAATGAGCGCAATCGGTCGCATACTTTGCTGAGCGTAAGAGACATCGGCATTGGGGATGCCGAAATTCAAAAGTGCTGCAGTGCTGTAAATTAAGATTAAAGACAACAGCGGGCCCGCATAAACTGTGTGAATGTCAAGTGAGAACGTTTCAATGAACTTCAAATTGAAATTTGACATCCACGGCAATTCACTTGTGGCGACCAACATGCCACCGCAGGCAGTGCCCAGTATGACAGACATGACCACAGTGACTTCTAGCCATCCATTGGCCTTGACGAGGCCTGATTCTGGAACAGTTTCTGTGATGAGACCATATTTTGCGGGAGCATATGCCGATGCGGCCACACCTACAATAGCAAAAGCCAACATAGGGTGAAAGCTTGTGAATATGAACGCGACACCTACCACTTTCAGTGCATTCATGAATGCCATGAGCTTTGCTTTGGAAAATGCGTCTGCCAAGGGTCCCATCAATGGGGCCAAAACCACATAAGACAAAGTAAAAGAAAATTTGAGCAACGGAGCCCACCAACCGGGATATCCTTGCTCACTGAGAAAGGCTATACCCAAAATGAGGAGGGCATTGTCTGCCAATCCTGAGGTGAATTGAGCACCAATCAGGTAGAAAAATCCCTTTGGCATTGTTTATGCCGTGATTTCTGCTTGCTTTCTCACAGTGCCAGCTTTGAAATTGAGTGCCAATTGGTTGCGACGTCCAATGCCTTGGTACGCAATGCCTAAATCTTGCAGCATTTGTGGGTCGTATAAATTACGACCATCCAGTATCAAGGGCTGACGCATCGTTTCTGTGAGCAATTCAAAATCGGGGTGGTGGAATGTTTTCCATTCTGTCACCACCAGCAGTGCATCAGCATCTTCGGCTGCCTCATAGGCCGTTTCGGACAAGTTAAAGTGTTTTAAGACATCTGAGTCTTGTAGCTTGTCTGATAAAGCTTCTTGCCCTTCAAGGGCGGCCAGCGGATCAAATGCGCTAACTTGTGCGCCGCGTTTTAACAATTCTTCAATAATGACAAGGCTAGGGGCTTCGCGCATGTCATCCGTGTTGGGCTTGAATGCCAAGCCCCAAACCGCAAATTTAAGACCAGTGAAGTCTTCTCCAAAATGTTGAATCAATCGGGTTACAAGCAATGTTTTTTGGTGATCGTTCACATTTTCAACAGCCGTGACGACTTTCATTTGGCTTCCGCAATCAAGTGCGGTTTGGATGAGTGCGCGAGTATCCTTGGGAAAGCAGCTACCGCCATAGCCAGTTCCTGCATATAAAAAGTCATGACCTATGCGCTGGTCGGCGCCAATGCCACGCCGGATGCTGTCGATAT
This sequence comes from Betaproteobacteria bacterium, assembly GCA_009928125.1. Lineage (GTDB taxonomy): Bacteria > Pseudomonadota > Gammaproteobacteria > Burkholderiales > Burkholderiaceae_C > Limnohabitans_A. The sequence continues at coordinate 8,425 of RFVJ01000035.1, read as the reverse complement.
CTGCACCTAGCAAATCGGACAGATTGGCAATTTCATTCATGAATGAAATACGCGTTGCGAGCATTGCATTGGCCGCGTATTTGGTAAGTTCCGCACTCCGAACATCCATCCATATCGTACGTGCATGATGTCTGTTAAAGCTGGAATACAACAATTCCATTTTCTGGTGCACAGTTTTGTAATTTGGGCTGTCGTCCAAGCCGATCACAATGCGATCAGGGTGCATGAAGTCTTTAATCGCTGCACCTTCTTTTAAAAATTCAGGATTGGAGATCACTTCAAACAACGATTCTTGAATGCCTCGTTTGAGCAGTTCGTCTTGAAGGCACTTTTGAACACGATAAGCTGTTCCCACTGGAACGGTTGACTTGTTCACGATCACTTTGAATTTTTTCAAATGTCGACCGATTTGTGTGGCAACAGCCAAAACGTGCTGCAAATCAGCCGATCCATCTTCTTTTGACGGTGTACCTACTGCAATGAAAATGACCTCACCGTGTTCGACTGCCTGTGCCATATCAGTTGTGAAATGGATACGGCCTTCAGCTCTGTTTCTGGTCATCAATTCTTGCAAACCAGGTTCATAAATGGGTAGCCCTGCAGCGTTGAGTGTCGCCACTTTGTCAGCATCACTGTCAATGCACATGACTTGATGACCTAGTTCAGCTAAGCATCCGCCTGTGACCAAACCGACATAGCCAGCACCCACGATTGAAATTTTCATGAAGATCTCCTTGAATGCAGATGATTCTGAATATTCAAGATTTCTATGCTGTGACGAATCTATGTATTTTTCGTGACGGCGTTGAAAGCAATTCATTCTTTCAGTCAAGCTTTGCGAATGAAAGGTCACTTTTCGTGTCACTAAAGCTTCATTTCAAATGGGTATAAACAAAGAATGAATACATTTCTCAAATCAGCGTTGCTAGCCATCAGTGCAAGCTTCCTAGGCTTAACTTGCAGTACGCAGGTTCGTTCGCAGGTTCGATGGGACACAACCGAGCCAACAGTACTTGAGTTGCAATCTTTCTTTAAATTGCCCATGGGGCCTAAAGGATTGGAAGTCACTGACAAAGTCAAGCAAGCATCTGGCCAACAAGTTCGCATGACAGGTTTCATGGTGAAGAATGAATTACCAACGCAAGGCGCCTTTATGTTGGCACCGCGGCCAGTTCAACTGAGTGAGCATGCAGATGGTGATGCCAATGATTTACCTGCTTCTGTCTGTTGGGTGTACCTCGATAGCTCACAAAAAGATTGGCTAGTGCCTTACATACCTGGACCTGTCACTGTGGAGGGGCTCTTTATGTTCAAAAGGCTGGAAGGAAGTGATGGTTCAGTTGCTTGGTTTCATTTGCATCTTGCGCCGGATGCTGTAACAGCCGTACATCCTGCGGATTCGTCTATTGCTCAGAACTCGCGGACGGGTCATATTCACACTCATTGAAATTTAAAAATGCTCAATATCCAATTATCAAAATACTTTGCATCGTCGCTTTTTTTGGTTTCTTTCTTTGGAATGGACCTGGTTTTGGCAGCGCCTCAAGTCACACGTTTAACGCCGCCAAGCGAGTTGTTTTCCAGTGGAAACGCTTCGCCAGTGATCGCAAGGTTTTTACCTGATCAACGCTTTGACTTGCAAGCCACCATTGTTCCGGATTCAGCTGAAAAGTCGATTTCGAAAGCAGTCTTTTATATGGATGGCCAAGAAATCAAGCTGCCTGTCGCCTTGAAATCCTGCGCAACAGGATGTCTACCTAAACTTGCCAAAAATTCAATGATTGTGACCTTGCGTGCCATTTCAAATGCCAAACCTGGATTGCATCAATTCCAAGTTGAAGCCACCCAAAGTGATGGGCAAATGATCAAAGCCAGCGGAAACTTCGAAATCGTGCCATGGCAGATGGGTGGTCAAAAAATCAAAAATATCATCATCATGTTAGGTGATGGCATGGGCGCCGCACAACGCACAGCTGCGCGGATTGTTGCCAACGGCTATGCACAGGGAAAAGCAAAGTCAGCCTTGGCCATGGACACTTTCCCAGTGTCTGGACAAATCAAAACGGCATCACTCAATTCATTGGTAACGGATTCTGCGCCTGGCATGTCCGCCTATGTTTTGGGTAATAAAAACAATAACAATGAAGAAGGAGTTTTCCCCGATGACACACTTGATCCCTTTGACAATCCACGCATTGAATATTTGAGTGAATACCTCAGTCGGACCCAAGGTAAATCTTTGGGATTGGTCACCACTGCCGATGTGTTTGATGCCACACCCGCAGCCAATGCTGTGCACACCAGCAATCGTGGTGCCGGTACGGGCATCGTGGATCAGTACCTTGACGACCGTAAGCTGACAGGCCTTTCTGTCCTGATGGGGGGTGGTCGTAAATGGTTCTTGCCCGCATCCATCCCAGGTTCGGCACGCTCTAATGGCAATGATTATGAATTTTCAGCGGTTGAAGCACACACCGCAGACATTGTGAAGCGTTGGAAGGCTTCACCAGGGAAGCTCGACAAAGACCGCGACTTGATCGCCGATTTTCAGGCTGCAGGCTTTCAATATGCATCCGATCTGACCAGCTTAAACAATTTGGACATGAAGTCGACCGATAAATTGTTGGGCCTGTTTGCATACTCCAACATGAATGTTGCATTGGACAAAATTGATGGTCGTCGAAATGTGTCCAAAGGCATTAAAGGCCGTGTTGTTGATGATTTTGGATTTCCTGACCAGCCTATGCTTGAAGAGATGACGACCAAGGCATTGACTGTTTTGCAAAAAAATAAAAAAGGTTTCGTCTTAATGGTGGAGGGCGCATCCATTGACAAGCAAGCGCACAACATGGACACAGAACGCTGGATATTGGACACGATTGAATTTGACAGAGCGATCAAGGTTGCTCAAGATTTCGCAGAAAAGGATGGACAAACTTTGGTCATCGTCACTGCAGATCATGAGTGTTCAGGGGTCGCGTTGATTGGAGGTTCTACAGTGACAGATGCGCGTCTTCAGGAATTGGTGAAAGAAGGAGGCGTGTCGAACTTGCGAGACAAAGTCGTGGGTGTATATGAAAAAGCAGGATTTCCTAAATACATCATTGCCAATGATGGCTATCCCGCAACGACCGATATCGATTACCGTCTTTTGGTGGGATACGGCGCGAATTCTGATCGTTACGAAGATTGGAGAACAAATTCGCTGCCATTACAAGATTCGCAGCAGCCTTTCGCGAAGACTACGCCACTCTCCGCTTACCCATCAGATCCAAGCGCACGTGACGTGGACGGCAAATTCATGATCAATGGTCAAGTACCAGGTAACAGCGGGGTCCATACTGCAACTGACATTCCAATATCTGCCATGGGTCCTGGCGCATGGGCATTTACAGGTGTTTTGGACAATACAGATGTATTTTTCCATTTAGCACAAGCAGCCATCAAAGGTGTTGTAAATCCCAACGTCAAGGCATTGTCAAAGCGCCCCTGATTGATCATGGACTTGTAGGAACTGACGAGGGAACAAACCTTCGCCAGTGCAAGTTGAACTCGGTATGCAAATACCAAATCATGATAATCACTGTTGCAGTGCCATGCACGGTCAGAATCATGGTGAAAAAAGACACTGAGCCATCTGCGATCAGGCGTTTGCCAATTGTCAACATGTTGTAGTAGCCCATGAAGCAGAGCAGGGCCATGGCCAATGAGTAACTTCTGCCAACCCTGGGATTCACGCTGGCCAATTGGACTGCTAGCAATGCCAAGTTAATCGCGGCAATGAAGAGGCCTGTTCGCCAAAACAGCTCACCTTTGTTGATGTTTTCACCACTCTTAATGAGTTCTAATGTGCTCATCATTTGGCTTTGAATGCTGGAAAGTGAAAAGCTTCCTACAGGGTCAAGCCAGTACTTGAGATTTTCAAATTCTGTGTGTTTGTATTCACCTGTTTCATGATTCAACACGGTTTGCTGACCATTCATCAAAGATAAAAATTTGTCACTCTTGAGCCATTCGATGGTGCCAGCTTTGGCTGTCGTAATCGTTTCGATGTTTCCTTCAAATTTAGAAATAAATACGCTAGATGCTTCATCGTTACTGGATTTCTTTTTTTCGATGAAAAAAACCATTTGTTTGTTAGCGGATTCTTGAAATTGCCCAGGCGCAACTCTTTCGATATCACTTCTTTTTTCAAACCTCTCTTTGAGATACTGGGTTTGTTGATTGCTCCATGGCCAAGCAATAACAGCCAGCAAACTGATCACCAAGACCACTGGCCAACAGAAGCTCCAAAGTGGTTTTAAAAATTTCGACAAGCTCAGTCCACTTGAAAACCAAATGACCATTTCACTCTCAAGGTACATTCTTGAAAATGTATAAACAATGGTGATGAACAGGCTTAAAGTCAAAATGGGTCCGGCATTGCCAATGCCATTCAAGGCAATGAGTAAGATGACTTCAGAAGGATTGGCTTGACCTTTCGATGCTTGACCCAAAATGCGAATGAGCATGATGGTCATCACAATGGTGAATAAAATGACGGTGGTCCCACCAAAATTTTTATAGAGTTCTTTTTGAATGCTTTTTTGGAATAGATTCATTTTGATGGGTGAATTTAAAGGGGCTCAAAACACTCACGTGATCTGCCATTTTTCTAGCCATTTTGTCATCTCAGTCAGCCCATCCTTCAGTGATGTGTGTGGCCACTCACCGATGAGTTCAATGAGCTTTTCATCGCTTGCACAGGTCAGTGGGACATCCGATATTTGCATGGGGGCCAGCTCGATGATGGGTTCGATACCAAGGCACTGGGAGAGTGTTGATACAAAATCAGTCACTTGGATTGGATTCGAGTGGCCGATATTCACAACATCCGCATGGCGTCGACTTGCTCCCTTTTGAAGGAGTTGACCAATCGCATACACCGTGTCTGCCACGAATGTAAAGTCACGCTTCAAGACGCCGTTCCCAAAAAGTTGTATGGGCAGTCTTTGACGCATTTTCTGGGCAAACAGCATCGGTGCCATGTCGGGTCGACCCCAGGGTCCATACACAGTGAAGAATCTCATGCCCATCGACGTTGTCTTGTACTGTGAATAGTAGGATTGCGCCATCACTTCATTGGCGATTTTTGTCGCAGCGTAAAAAGATTCGGGTGTTTCGCAGCGATCGATTTCAGAAAATGGTGCAGTTGTCCTCGCGCCGTATACGCTAGACGAGCTGGCATATAAAAAATCTTCAACGGCGAAATTTCTGCAAGCATCTAAAACATTGGCAAACCCATTGAGATTGGATTTGACGAAGTCCAAGGGCGCTTTAACTGAATGTCTAACGCCGGCTTGTGCCGCAAGATGAACGACTGCATGAGGTTTGACATTCGAAAAGAGTTTGGTAACTGCTGCGTTATCGGACAAATCGACTGCGTGATACTGAATTTGATTTTTGTGAAGAAAATGTGCAATGCGGTCGCAGCGCAATTTTTGAATGAATAAGTGATTTGAATCGCCCACATCAAAAAAGGCGTTTCGAAAGTTGTAGATGTCACATCCCACCACTTCAAAACCACGCACATGGAGGTATTCGGCCAGTTTGGAGCCGATAAAGCCTGCTGCACCAGTGATGAGTACTTTTCGCATCATGATTTTAATTTAGAAAAGTTTCATGACATTGTCATGAAACTTGGTTGAAATAAAAGTGTCGCAAAGTAATTTGGTTCATTTGTGCTGTTTTATGAGCAACTCTTTCATTCATTCAATTCCAGCCAGCAAACTCGCTTCGCTTTCCATTGGTTTGGCCTTGGCATGTGCAGCCTTGTGTGCTTTTTTGATTTCTTCGAATGTCAATCAAATTTTGATGCTGGCCATCCATTCTTCGCCGATCTTGCCGCCATCGCTTTGGGCCCTGATTAACTTAGGTGGCGATGCTTGGGTTGTCTTGCTAACGCTCCTGATCATTGAACGGCGCCCTGGGGAAATTACTTCTTGGGTCTTGAAAACTTGGTTGATGGGCGCTGTGCTTTCCCAATTCATCAAGCATTTGTACCCCTTGCCAAGACCAGCGAGTGTTTTGGGTATTGACAGCCTAAGTCTGATTGATCACCCGCCTTTGCTTAGCGGTTCCATGCCCTCTGGGCACGCACTTGCTGCAATTTCTTGTGCGCTGATTGCTTGTGTTCTTTTACGCTCGCGTGGCGTTCAGTTTGTCTATCTGACCTTGATTGCCATCTTGGCAAGTCTTGTTGCCTGGGCGCGTGTTGCTGTGGGTGCGCATTGGCCTTCAGATGTCATTGCAGGCGCAGGTTTGGCATTTGGTGTGGTTGTTGCAGCGCACGTATGGGAACGACATCATTCTTGGAACGAGTGGCTGAGTCAGCCTCAAGGACACTCATTTTTAATTGTTTTGCATACGTTAATTGCATTTCATTTAACTGTTATTCAGTCTGAATTTGCAGTTGTGCAGTTTGTTCAGTTCAATTTGGCTTGCTTGTCTTTGCTCAAAGCTTTTTTACTGTTCAAAGAAAATTTTTGGAAAAGTCATTGCTGAGGCTTCGAAAATGAAATATTTCACTTCTGAAAAACAATTTGAGCCCCATGTCCGGGTCAGGAAATGGTTTTACCGTATTGTTTTCTGGACTTTGTCCTTGTTAATTTTGCTAGCGCTACTTCGAAATACGGATTGGGCTTTTACTTTTTCGCAATTGTTGAACATTCCATCTACCGTCTTGTTGTTTTGTACCTTGGGTTGGCTTTGCAGTTTTTTATTCCGAGCTATTCGTTTCAAATCTGAATGGCATCAATTTGGCAACATCACCATGGCATCAGCGCTGCGTTTGGCTTTTTTGCACAATGCAGCCGTGGTTCTGGTTCCATTCAGGGTGGGTGAGCTTGGCTACCCAGTGTTGGTCAGGCAACTGGTGAATGCATCATGGCAGCAGTGTATTCGCAGTTTGCTTTGGTTGCGGTTTCAGGACAGCGTGGTTTTGCTGGTGCTTGCTTTTTTGATGCTGCCATTTTTAAGCCCAGCCGTACGTATCGCTTTTATTTTGAGTGCGTTTTTTCTTTTGCTTGTATTCAAGCCTTGGTGGATTCGTTTATTGAGAACTCGCTATTTCTTCATGCGGCAACTCAGAGCGTTTTTACACCAACGCTCAAATGCATGGGGTTGGTTTTGGTCTACTGCAAATTGGACAATCAAACTCTTGGTGATTTCCTTGATGTTGCAAAATTTAACAGGCTTGCAAAGCCTCCAAACGTTTCACGGCGCATTGACAGGTGAGTTATCTGCGCTGTTGCCTCTCACAGGACCTGCTGGCTTTGGCACTTACGAAGCAGGTGTTTGGACTGGTTTGGGTCTCCCATGGCAAGACATCAAGGTCTTCATGGCTAGCATATTTCTAACCCACCTATTTTTTCTCATTATTTCATTGATGGGGGCCGGATTGGTGATCTGCTTAGAGGTTTTCGATTGGTATCCCATGCATTCACCGCAGGAACATTTGCATGGCTGAATTATTAAATTGGCCAGTTAAGTTGGATGATCAACTGCTTGAACATACGTTGTCAGTTGTGGTGCCTATGTTCAATGAGGCGGAATTGGCCGGCGATTTGATTCATGCCGTTCAAGACGCGTTGTCAACTTATCCCTTCCCTTGGGAGTTGATTGTTGTTGATGATGGCAGCAGTGATGATACCTGGCGTCAGTTGAATTTGGCTGCTCAATCAGTGGGCCCTCATATTCGTTTGATTCAACTGCTGAGAAATTTCAAGCAGACAGCTGCGATGCAGGCGGGTATTGATGCGGCGCGAGGTGATGTCATTGTCACAATGGATGGGGATTTACAGAATGATCCTAAAGACATCCCTGCTTTGGTTCACCATTTGCTGTCTAAAGACATGGACATGGTTGCGGGCTGGCGTCAGCATCGAAAAGATGGATTGTGGCTTCGAAAAATACCTTCCAAACTTGCAAACCGTCTAATTCGCAATGTCAGTGGCCTTAACTTTCAAGATCTAGGCTGTAGTTTGAAAGCCTTCCGTGCAAGTGTTCTCAGGAAAATTCGTCTCTATGGCGAAATGCATCGGTTTATTCCTGCTTGGCTGGCAACAGTGACGTCACCGCATCGAATGGCAGAAATACCTGTTGCACATTTTCCGCGCACCAAAGGCCAATCTAAATACGGCTTGTCACGTACTTTTCGTGTCTTGTTGGACTTGCTCTCTATCCATTATTTTTTAAGGTTTGGGTCACGCCCAGGTCATTTCTTTGGAGGTTTAGGTAGCGTTGTCACGGGTATTGGCTTACTTATTTTGACGTATTTAGGCATCCTTAAAGTATTGGGAGAATCGATTGGCAACAGGCCGTTGATGTTTCTCGGATTTTTTGCAGTGGTCAGTGGCATCCAGTTATTGACGACGGGCGTGATTGC
>RFVJ01000340.1 GCA_009928125.1 Betaproteobacteria bacterium | reverse complement strand
TGTTTGGAGAGATTGACCGATGATCTCTGATGCGACCAAAGCCCGCTTCGCACGCGAAGTGGCCAAATTTCCTGCCGATCAAAAGCAGTCTGCCGTCATGGCCTGCTTGTCCATCGTGCAACAAGAGCTCGGTTGGGTCAGTCCCGAGAGCGAAAAAGTGGTGGCCGACTACCTGGGCATGGCGCCCATGGCTGTGCACGAAGTCACCACTTTTTACAACATGTACAACCAGCAAAAATTGGGCAAGTTCAAGCTGAATGTGTGCACCAATTTGCCTTGCCAATTGCGTGGCGGCCAACAAGCCTTGGCCCACTTGCAAAAACGCTTGGGTATTCAGTCGGGCGAAACCACGGCAGACGGCCTGATCACTTTGCAGCCCAGCGAGTGCCAAGGCGCTTGCGCTGACGCGCCTGTTCTGTTGGTCAACGATCGCACCATGTGCAGTTTCATGAGCAACGAAAAGCTCGATGAATTGGTCGATACCTTGCAAAAATCGGGAGGCGCAGCATGAGCGCTGATTTGAATCAGTTGTTGTCGCGTTTTGCGGCCACAGGTTTGGAAACCGCTTTCCACGAGCGTCACATCCATCCTCAAATTCTGGCAGGTTTGAATGGCAAGAATTGGAGCCTGAAAGATTACGAAGCGCGCGGTGGTTACCAAGCCCTTCGCAAAATTTTGGGCAAAGATGGCGGTGAGGGCCTCACGCAAGACCAAGTCATTGCCACAGTCAAAGAGTCGGCCTTGCGCGGTCGGGGCGGTGCTGGCTTCCCTACAGGTCTGAAGTGGAGCTTCATGCCCCGTCAGTTCCCGGGTCAAAAGTATTTGGTATGCAATTCGGACGAAGGTGAACCAGGCACGTGCAAAGACCGCGACATCATGCAATTCAATCCACACATCGTGATTGAAGGCATGGCCATTGCCGCTTACGCCATGGGCATCAACGTGGGTTACAACTACATCCACGGCGAAATTTTTCAAACCTACGAACGCTTTGAAGCCGCCTTAGAGGAGGCCCGCGCAGCAGGCTATCTGGGCGACAACATCATGGGCAGCAACTTCAACTTCCAGTTGCACGCATCCCATGGTTTCGGTGCATACATCTGCGGCGAAGAAACAGCCTTGCTGGAGTCTTTGGAAGGCAAAAAAGGCCAGCCTCGCTTCAAGCCACCATTCCCTGCCAGCTTTGGTTTGTATGGCAAGCCCACTACCATCAACAACACCGAAACCTTTGCTGCGGTTCCATGGATCATTCGCAACGGTGGCCAAGCTTATTTGGAATGCGGCAAACCCAACAACGGCGGCACCAAGATTTTCTCGATCAGCGGCGATGTGGAGCGCCCTGGCAATTACGAAATTCCTTTGGGCACATCCTTTGCCAAACTCTTGGAGTTGGCGCACCTGTGTTGCCCGCCAACATCATGATGGACGTCACCATGGACTATGACTCGATTGCCAAAGCCGGCTCCATGCTGGGTTCTGGCGCAGTCATCGTGATGGACGACACGCGTTGCATGGTCAAGTCTTTGCAGCGTTTGTCCTATTTTTATTCCCACGAATCATGTGGCCAGTGCACCCCTTGCCGTGAAGGTACAGGCTGGTTGTGGCGCATGGTCGATCGCATCGAAAATGGTCAAGGCCGTGCAAGCGACCTCGACCTGTTGAACTCGGTGGCAGACAACATCCAAGGCCGCACCATTTGCGCATTGGGTGATGCTGCCGCCATGCCTGTGCGCGGAATGA
>RFVJ01000339.1 GCA_009928125.1 Betaproteobacteria bacterium | reverse complement strand
CAATGGGGAAACCCTTATGTTTTTGGGCTTACCGGCTTGTCATTTTCACGTCAGCAAATCAAACCCTTGCGTCTCGATGTTCAAAAATGCTTGGGTGAATGCCGCCAGTTGTGCATAGAAATGCGCTCGAGGGTGCTGCAAAATGACCTCCAGCATCTCTTGGGCCCAGGGCTGAACGTGCTTGGCAAAGAACGCTCCTTGCTGCGTGAGGTTGGAGATGGCCACATCGTCACCCGCAATGAGATAGCGCATCACTTCGCACAGGCACGCAAAATGATCCTCGGTTTCAGACATGCTGTCGTCGCGCTCCAAACCCAGCGCAGCCAGGTCTTCACGCAGGCGGGCCACTGGCTTGTCGTTGAGAAAACCACTCACGTAATGGGAAGCGTAAAGGTAAATTTCAGGCTTGCCCACACCACCAAACAACTGGTTGAATTCTGTCGCAATGTCAGCATCGGTTGACACCCGAGATGCCGCAACAAGTTGACGCCAAGGCTCCTCCAGAAAACCGCCCGCCACGGGGGCATCCGTCACTGCAACGCGCAGTTGGGCCAACAACTCTGGGCTTGGCACTTGGTAGAACAACTGGGCCAGCAAGCCATAAATTTCAGCGCGCGCCGTTTCTTCATCTAGGGCCGAGGACGATGACAAGTTGGAGGTCATGTTGACACCTTCAAGATTTGGGAGGGAGGTTGGCAATCTTGGCCTCATCCGAATTGGAATAAATGTCTATGACACGGCAATCGCCACACATTTTGAGGCGCTCCAATGCAGCACCTTGGAACATGCTGTGACCCGCCAATTTGCCCAACATGGCCTCGATGGCCTTGAGCGTGCCAAAAGGTTTGCCACACTTCACACAGCCATAGGGTTGAGATTGGTTCAAGACTTGCGCTTGCTTGCGCTCGGGCGTGCGCAAGAAGCGTGGCACCAGCTCAATGGCGTCTTCTGGGCAGGTGGTGGCACACAAGCCACACTGCACACAGTTCTTTTCAATGAACCGAAGCTGCGGCAAATCGGGGTTGTCTTGCAACGCGCTGGCTGGACAAGCACTGACACAGCTGAGGCACAAAGTGCATGTGTCGGCATTGACTTTCAAAGCACCCAAAGGGGATGCTGCAGGTAACGCGATGGCACTGTGGTTGGCCTGCAAAGCTGTGGGCGCATGCTCGCTTAAATGGTCCAATGCCAACTCAAGTGTGCTGCGCTTTTCGGGTGCGACGGCGTACTTGGCCAGCACATGGGGCACTGGGTGTTTGAATTTGGCTTGCGCTTTGGCAGCCACATGGGTTTGCAAACTGCTGTCCAAGTCGAGCGCGTTTTTGGCGCGCACCATTTGAAAGTGAACACCTTCATAGCCCAGACCCGTCAACAAACTTTGGGCCACGGCCATTTGGGCTTCAAGGCCCTCCAAATATTGCGGTGCTTCCTCGTTGGTACACAAGACCAAAACTTGGTGAGCACCATAAGCCACAGCAGTCAGCCAAACTTCCAAGCCCAAACTGGCGGTGTGCCACAGGGACATCGGAATGACATGGGATGGCAAACCCTTGGCCAATTTGAGTTGCGCAGCCCGGCCCAATTCTTCCACCAATTGAAGGCCCGCCTCTTGGCTGTGCAACATCAGCACGGCTTCTTTGCCGCCTGCTGCATGGTAGGTGGACAGCAAGGTTTTGATTTTCAAGCCTTGCTCTTGCGCAGAGGGATACGCATAGGTCAACGCGCCTGTAGGACAGACGGTGGTACAAGCGCC
>RFVJ01000338.1 GCA_009928125.1 Betaproteobacteria bacterium | reverse complement strand
GATGGCGGCATCCAAGGCTTTTTGAGGCGTTTCATGGACACTGGAACGAACATCTTTGCGGGTGTTCAAAGCAGCCCAATCAGCGGCCAATTGCTGCGCTGTGCTGGCCCTGGGGAGTGGCAAATCGGTGAAATACCAAGCATCGACCAAGGGCAGTAGCTTTTTCAGCATGCTGTCCAAATCTTTGTCGGCCATGGCGCCAAAAACGGCATGGGTGGTGGGATAGAAGCCCATGGCGTCCAAATTGGCAGCCAAAGCCGCCACCGAATGCGGGTTATGGGCCACATCCAAGACCAAAACGGGCTCGCCCGGGACAATTTGGAATCGGCCTGTCAATTCCACCATGGCCAAGCCATTGCGGATGGCCTGTGCTGTAACAGGCAATTGCGGGCGCATGACCTCCAAAGCCGCCAACACGCCAGAGGCATTCAACAACTGATTGGCGCCGCGCAGGGCAGGATAGGCCAGTCCACTGTAGCGACGGCCCCGACCTGCCCACGACCATTGAAGTTGATCCCCTGAAAAATTGAAATCCTTGCCAAACAACCAAGCATCGGCACCCAAGGCTTGTGCTTGTTTCACCACACTTTCTGGTGGTATCGGGTCACTGATCACAACCGATCGGCCCGCGCGCATGATGCCCGCTTTTTCAAGGCCAATGCTGTCGCGATCTGTCCCCAGCAAGGCAGTGTGGTCCAAATCAATGCTGGTGATGATGGCGCAATCGGGGTCGATGATGTTCACGGCGTCCAAGCGGCCTCCCAAGCCCACCTCCAAAATCACCACGTCCAGACCAGCATCCGACAGCATTTTCAAAATGGCCAGGGTGCTGAATTCAAAATAGGTCAAGCGGGTGTCTTGGCGCGCAACCTCGACAAGTTCAAAGGCCGATGCAAAGACTTCTGCCGGAGGCGATTCGCCACCCAAGCGACAACGCTCTTCAAAATGAACCAAATGAGGGGATGTGTAAACGCCCGTTTTGTACCCCGCTTGAAGGTAAATGGCCTCCAACAAAGCGCATGTTGAGCCTTTGCCATTGGTGCCAGCCACAGTGATCACCGGCATGCTCAGATGCAAATTCATGCGCTGCGCCACTTGCCGCACGCGGTCGAGGCCCATGTCAATGGCTTGGGGGTGCAGTTGCTCGCAATGGGCGAGCCATTCACTCAATGTTTTCATAGGGTTAAGATTGTCGCTGAGACTGCATCGACTGACAGGACTTCATGAAATACACCCGCATCACCCTTTACGGCATCCCCAACTGCGATACCGTCAAAAAAGCCCGAACTTGGCTGACCGATCAAGGTTTTGAGTATGTTTTCCACGATTTCAAAAAGCAAGGTCTGCCTGAAAAAGCTCTGAACAGCTGGCTGAAAGCGCTTGACTGGGAAACCGTGGTCAACCGCAAAGGCACCAGTTGGCGAAAGCTCAGTCCCGATGAGCAAGCCAGCGTGACAAATGCCGTGACAGCCAAACCCTTTTTGCTTGCCAACCCCAGCTTGGTGAAACGACCCGTCATTGAATGGCAATCTGTCAAAGGCACCGTCATCACGGTGGGTTATCAACCAGAACAGTGGTTGGCGCGTTAAGTGTTTCAAGGCAGTCTTCTGCCTTGAGATCGGCAACTTTACGCTGGCTTCACGGTACAGCTTGAGCCCCGCTCTAAAATTGAATCTGGCTTTTAACCCTTGAAATGCAATCCATGACAGCTCGCACTATTTCGTTGAAACATTGGACACCCCGTTTGGCAGGCAGCTT
>RFVJ01000337.1 GCA_009928125.1 Betaproteobacteria bacterium | reverse complement strand
GCCATTGCCAAGTCCATCAACTTGCAACCGCAATAAACATGACCTACTTGCGCGAAGCGCTCACAGCCCGAGTGGGTGAGTTCATCCAACTTCGGCGTGACATTCACCGCCACCCCGAGTTGGCGTTTGAAGAGCATCGCACCGCTGAGTTGGTGGCGTCTAAGCTTGAATCTTGGGGCTACCAAGTTCACCGCGGCTTAGGTGGCACCGGCGTAGTGGGCACACTCCAACGCGGCACCAGCACACGTAGCTTGGGCCTCCGAGCCGACATGGATGCCCTGCCCATTCAAGAGGCCAGTGGCGCCGAATGGTCGAGCACCAAGCCCGGACTGATGCATGCCTGCGGCCATGATGGCCACACCGCCATGCTGTTAGCGGCCGCCCACGAGTTGGCGTTGAACAGCGAGTTTGATGGTGTATTGCACCTCATCTTTCAACCAGCCGAAGAAGGCGGTGGCGGCGCACTGCGCATGATGCAAGACGGTCTGTTTGACTTGTTCCCTTGCGATGCCATCTTTGCCATGCACAACATGCCTGGCGTCCCTGTAGGTCGATTTGTGTTTCGCAGTGGCAGTGCCATGGCATCCAGTGATTACGTCACCATTCGCGTGAATGGAACTGGCGGCCATGGTGGTATGCCGCATCGCGCGGCAGACTCTTTGGTGGCTGCAGCGTCTATCGTCATGGCTTTGCAAACTGTGGTGTCTCGCAATGTCGATCCATTGCACACCGCTGTGGTGACGGTGGGCTCCATTCAAGCTGGCAAGGCCAACAATGTGATCCCCGCATTGGCCACACTCGAATTGAGTGTACGCGCTTTGGACCCTGGTGTTCGCAAATTGCTTGAGCAGCGCATCAAAGCCATTGCCACATCACAAGCCGAAAGCTTTGGCTGCAAGGCCGAGGTCGACTGGAAAGAAGGCTATTGCGTGTTGGTGAACTCAGAAAAAGAAACCAATTTTGCAAGGCAAGTGGCTTTGGATTTGGTCGGTGCTGAGCGTGTCGTTTTAAACGGCCCACCTTTAACTGGCAGCGAAGACTTTGCCTTCATGTTGGAAAAAATTCCTGGCAGTTATTTGCTTATTGGCAACGGTGATGGCGACTCCGCGGGCGCGTGCATGGTGCACAATCCGGGTTACGACTTCAACGATGACAACATTGCAACAGGCTCTGATTATTGGGTACACTTGACAAAGGAATTCTTCAAGTCTTAATTTAAAGAATCCGTTGACATCGGGAGAGATTGCTCAAGAAGCAACGCCGAAGGAGCAACCGCCCCGGAAACTCTCAGGCAAAAGGACCGATGTCATCTTTCATTCTGAAGAGTGGATTGCGTTTTCGTCCGCAAACCCACCGCAGGAGCAAGCAACACCCCAGCGTGTTGTGAATCTCTCAGGTCCAAAACAGAAGGGGCGCCAAAGGCACAGATGTGTCATGGCCCAACCCTTTGACGTTTTGAAAGATCTGAATCATGAAAACTATTGCCATTGTGGGCGGCGGCATCACCGGCGTCACGACTGCTTATTCACTGGCCAAGCGGGGTTTCTCTGTCACCTTGTTTGAGCGTCACCGCTATGCCGCCATGGAGACGTCGTTTGCCAATGGCGGACAGTTGTCGGCCTCGAATGCAGAAGTTTGGACCCACCCCTCCACCATCATCAAGGGCTTGAAGTGGATGCTCAAAAGTGATGCACCACTGCTGGTCAATCCCAAACCCAGCTGGCACAAAATTTCTTGGTTTGCAGAGTTCATGGCCTCCATG
>RFVJ01000336.1 GCA_009928125.1 Betaproteobacteria bacterium | reverse complement strand
GGCAATACCTATTGGCTGTGGGCAGGGCATGTATTGGCAGGCGAACATCCTGGCAAAGAGGGCGAGGACTTGTTGCCCGAACGATTGCAGTTGTTGGCGCAAATGGGCATCACGCATTTCATCGACCTCACCTCGTCCAACGATCCTTTGAAGCCTTACCAACCCTTGGGAGGTGCAGTGCGCATCAACCATCCCATCACCGACTTTGGTGTGCCCAGTACAGCGCAGATGCAAATCATCTTGCACAGCATCGACGAAGCTTTGGCGCAAGGCGGTAAGGTGTATCTGCACTGCCGTGCTGGCATTGGTAGAACTGGCACCGTGGCAGCCACATGGCTTGTGAACCGAGGTATGAACGGCCAAGCCGCGTTGGATTTGCTGCAGCAGAAGTGGCAGGCCGTAGACAAGCGCTTAGAAGAGCCGCACACCCCAGAGACGGCGGCGCAGCGGCAGTTTGTGTTGGCTTGGGAAACACCAAGCCATTGAACTGCTAACGGTGCTTAGCTGAATACACCGCCATACGTTTTGCGAAGGTCACCCTTTTGAACCTTGCCGGTACCGCCCACAGGCAATGACTCCAAAAAGATCACATCGTCGGGTACCCACCACTTGGCCACTTTGGTTTCCAAGAAAGACAAGATCTCTTCCTTCTCAACGCTCTGACCTGGCTTGCGCACCACAAACATCAGTGGCCGCTCGTCCCACTTGGGATGCTTCACACCGATGACGGCGGCCATGGCCACAGCAGGGTGTGCAATGGCCGCGTTTTCTAAATCAATGGAGCTGATCCATTCGCCGCCAGTTTTGATCACGTCTTTGGTGCGATCACGAATTTGCATCACGCCTTGAGCATCGATGGTGGCAATGTCGCCTGTGGGAAACCAACCGTCCACCAAGGGTGATTTCTCACCTTTGTAGTAGCCAGAAATGATCCACTGACCGCGCACCATCAACTCGCCTTGTGATGTGCCATCGCGTGGCAGGGTGTTGCCCTCCTCGTCCACGACCTTGATGTCAACACCAAACACCGACCGTCCTTGTTTGCCGACCAAGGCATGACGGTCTGCTGCGGGCATGGCCTTTTGTTTTGGCGTCATGCTGCTCATGGTAGCCACGGCTGTGGTTTCGGTCATGCCCCAACCATGCCTCACTTCAACACCGTAGTCGTCGTTGAATTTGGCAATAAGGGCAATGGGCATGGCAGAGCCGCCTACTGCGGTGCGTTTCATGGTGCTGAAGCGCAACTTGTTTTGCTCAAGATGCTGAATGAGTGCCATCCAAATGGTGGGTACGCCCGCACTGATGGTGACTTTTTCTGCTTCCATCAGTTCGTACAAACTGGCACCGTCTAACTTGGGTCCTGGCAATACCAGCTTGGCACCAGCAACAGGGGCCGCATAAGGAATGCACCACGCGTTGATATGGAACATGGGAACCACGGGCAGAATGGCTTCGTTTGGTGACAAATTCAAGATGCTGGGCAAGCAATCAGAAATGGCATTGATCACAATGGCACGGTGCGAGTACATGGCACCTTTGGGATTGCCCGTGGTACCGGAGGTATAGCAAATTGCAGCGCCCGTGCGCTCATCAAACTCGGGCCAGACAAAAACGTCACTGGCGGGTGCAATGAGTTCGTCGTAGCACAGCACATTGGCCACACCTTCCATGTCGGGCATGTGCGCACGCTCGGTGAGGCATACCCAAGCACGCACGTTGGGGCAATGGGCGGCAATGCCTTTGATCAGCGGCGCAAAGGTGGTGTCAAACAACACCACTTCGTCTTC
>RFVJ01000335.1 GCA_009928125.1 Betaproteobacteria bacterium | reverse complement strand
AGTGACCTTGCGTGCTATGTCACGCCGTGGCGCACCTTTCAATGCGACTGCGGCGGTTGAGTGGGTGCGTGGAGATTTAATGGATTCAGCATCTCTTGATGCGGCACTCAAGGATGTGGACGTTGTGGTCAGCTCGGCCAACGGGTACATGAAAGAGACGATTGAAGCGGATTTCCAAGGCAATAAGAACCTGATAGAGGCAGCTGCACGTAAGGGTGTAAAGCGTTTTGTTTTCCTCAGTATCGTTGCCTGCGACGCTGCCCCTGAGGTCCCTCATTTCCACGCTAAAGCGGTGGCAGAAGATTTGATCAAAATCTCTGGAATGCCCTATGTGTTTGTTCGCGCACCGGCATTCATCGACCAGAGTGTGGACTATCTTGCAGATGGGGTCAAAGTGGGCCGTTTTTACGGGGTAGGGGACAAACACACCAAGTGGTCCTATGTATTGACAGACGACCTGGCTGTTGCTGTTACCAAAGCAGCAACCTATCCCGGTGCGGACATCAACTACCAGACCATCGACATTGGCTGGCGCGACGGGGCCAAGAGCCAGCTAGAAATGGCTCAATTGATTAACGAGATCACAGGTAAATCACTTTCGCTCTGGTTGGTACCGTGGTGGTTATTGAGCGTTTTAGTGCGTTTGATCAAGCCAATTTCCGAACTGGGTTATGACCTGCTCCAAATGTTCCTGTTCTTTAAAAAGGGGCGATTCGTATCCGATACGACAAAACAAGAGCAGTTTTTGGGTCCCGCCCCTACGGCCCGTGACGCAATCACGCGATGGGCGCGTGGCAGCAGCCGATCAAACTGAATTCTGCTTGATAGATAAAACAGCAAAGTTCCGATTCTGAACATACTCGCTTACAAATTGGTTCCGGAATTGCATAGACCCAAGCACAAAATTTTTAAATACTGCAGTGGTGTTATCGAAACTCAACTGACCCTTCATTTCGCACGCATCAATTAAACGGAGACATCACCATGACATCGCCCCATCGCTTCCCATTGAACTACGCCGTAGCTGCGCTGGCAGCTGGCTTGTCGCTTGCAACGTCATCAGCTTTCTCTCAATCTACAGACAACTCTGTTGGCCTAGAGCAGATGACCATTACAGCTGAGAAGCGACTAACAGTATTGGACAAAACGCCAGACGCAATCAGCGCCATCAAGGGGACACGCCTGATCGAAATGGGCGCAACCGGTTTGGAAGATGTGGTGACGTTGGTGCCAAATGCATCGTTCGTTTCCAGTTATGGTGCCGCCAAGATCAACATTCGCGGTATTGGACTAAATTCAGCCATCGGTTCACCCGGTGTAGCCACTTATGTGGACGGCGCGTATGTGTCTGATCTCACTTCATCCAACTCAGGTATGTTTGACTTGCAACGAGTTGAGGTCTTGCGCGGCCCACAAGGTGCGCTGTATGGCCGAAATGCAACGGGTGGTGCTGTGAACTACGTCACAGCACGACCGACACAAGAAACACAAGGACAAGCCAGTTTGTTACTTGGCAATTATGGTCGTCAGGAAACAGAAGGTTTTGTATCGGGTGCCCTGGGTGACGGCACTACCTCTGCACGACTCTCTTGGCAGGTCAAATCGCGTGATGGCTTTACGCAGAATTCAGTTGCTGGTAAGGAATATGGCCCCGTTATACCTGGACAAACGGGCACGGTAGGACCTAAATACTTAGACGATCTCAATACTAAATCTTTTAGATTTCAAACCCTGACTGATCTGGGCAATGCAGGAACGTTTCGGTTGATTGTGGGAAGTCACAAGGAAAATGACGTAGGC
>RFVJ01000334.1 GCA_009928125.1 Betaproteobacteria bacterium | reverse complement strand
GTTTCACCAATGGCATTGCCGTGCTCATCATGCTGTCACAGGCCAAAGATTTTTTAGGTCTCCAAGTGAGCAACATGCCGGCCGATTTCTTTGGCATCTTGCGCGCTTTGAACCATGCTTTGCCTAGCTTCCAACCCACCGCTTTCGCTTTGGCTTTGGGATCTCTCCTGCTGATTGTGGTGTGGCAACGCACTTTTGCAGCGCGCCCTGAATCATCGCAAGCCAAGGGCTTGCGCCGAACATTGCAAGTCATTCCGGGCTCCATCGTGGCCTTGGTGGCAGCCACCTGGGTGGCACAAGGCTTGAACTTGTCCGTCGAAACCATAGGCAGCAAATTTGGTGGCATCCCTTCTGCCTTGCCCAGTTTTGTATGGCCCGCGTTCAGCTTGGAGGCGTTGAAGAACTTGGGCATGCCCATCTTCACCATCACCTTGTTGGGCGCCATTGAATCATTGCTGTGTGCCCGCATTGCCGATGGCCTGATTGGCGACAGGCACAACCCCAATCAAGAACTCATGGCCCAAGGTGTGGCCAACTTTGTCACGCCCTTCTTTGGTGGCATGCCAGCCACTGGCACCATTGCGCGGACCGTGACCAACGTGAAAAGTGGCGGTCGCTCGCCGATCGCAGGCATGGTGCATGCGCTGACCTTGTTGGTGGTGGTGTGGGTGGCTGCGCCGCTGGCCAACCACGTGCCCTTGGCTGCCTTGGCTGCGATCTTGATGTTTGTGGCTTGGAACATGGGTGAATGGCACGCATTCACCGATTTGAAGCAGTTCCGTGCGCCCTACCGCATCACCTTGCTGGCTGTCTTTTTGCTCACCGTGATGGTCGATCTGACAGTGGCTGTTGAATTTGGCTTGTTTGCGGCGTGCGTCACCTTCATTTACCGAATTTCCAACCTGAGCCGGATCGAGCAACTGTCGCCCGTGGACACCCAAGCCCTGATGGGCCAAGATGGACGCATCAGCGCGTACCGGTTTTATGGCGCCTTGTTCTTTGGCGCGGTCAAACTGGTGGAAGCCATCGAAGACCATTTGCCGCAAAAAGCGGTCATTTTGGACCTCAAAAATATCATTTACATCGATTCTTCGGGCGCCGACGCCTTGATGTCCTTGGCGCATGTTTGTCAGAAACGGCAAGTTCGACTCTTGATCTGTGGTCTGAACCACCAACCCATGGACATCGCCAAGCGAACGGGTCTTTTGGCCTTGATCGGCAAAGACTGCCAGCCTGATTGGGCCACTGGCCTCGAAACCGCCTTGGCGTCAGAAAACCCATAGCGCCAGCCCGCTAAAATACCGACTTCTCATCTGAAAGCGCTTTGTCATGTCGCTCTTGCATTTTTTCCGTCGTCCCGACTATCAGTCCGACGCAACCCAATTCATTGAACAGCTCAAAGCTGAGCGTCCGCATTTGGATGCTGCCCAACAAGAAGCCCGTGCATTGTTGTGGAACGCGTCTGTGGACCGTCATGTGTTGAAGGAATTCAACGAAGGCCGTGTGGCTCAAAAACCTTACGTCTACCAGACACAAGGTTGAGACTTTTGGAAAACACGGTCACATCCCCTGAGGTTCTCTCCGCTGTCGACAACGCAGCGGGCTTGCCCGAGGTCATCGACCACGTGGCCGTTGCGCGCCTGTATGGCGAGCCTTTGTTTTCCATGCCCAACGACCTCTACATCCCACCGGATGCCTTGGAGGTTTTTCTAGAGGCCTTCGAAGGTCCACTGGACTTGTTGTTGTATTTGATTCGAAAACAAAACTTCAACATCCTCGACATTCCCATGGCCGCGGTCAC
>RFVJ01000333.1 GCA_009928125.1 Betaproteobacteria bacterium | reverse complement strand
CTTGTACCAATGGTTTGGTGATGCCATCGACGAAAGCCTGCACGGCCAATACGGTGCGCGCATCGACAAGTCCTTCCGTTGGAGCATGAGCTGGTTCATCTTTTCTGAGGTGATGTTCTTTGCGGCTTTCTTTGGCGCGCTGTGGTGGTCACGCATTCACGCAGTTCCTAATTTAGGCGGTGAAGCAAATAGCCTTCTGTGGCCTGGATTCTCAGCGGACTGGCCCAGTGTGGTCGCTGGTGCAACGGCCTCTCCCGCCAAGATCATTGAAGAATTCAAAACAGTGGGCCCCTTCTGGTTGCCCACCATCAACACTGCGTTGTTGTTGTCCTCGGGTGTCACCATGACCATTGCGCACCATGCATTGCGCGAGAACAACCGCGGTAAAACCATTGCATTCATGTGGATGACTGTTTTGCTCGGCTTGATCTTCTTGCTGACCCAAGGTTATGAATATGCTCACGCTTATTCAGACCTCAACTTGAAGTTGTCTTCCGGGATCTACGGTTCTACGTTTTACATGTTGACAGGCTTCCATGGTTTCCACGTGTTTGTGGGCATGTTGATGTTGCTTGTCATCACATTGCGTCTGCAAAAGGGTCACTTCACAGCCGACAGCCACTTCGGTTTCGAAGGTGCGGCTTGGTACTGGCACTTTGTGGACGTGGTTTGGTTGGGCCTCTACGTCGTCGTCTATTGGTTCTAATCCGGTATCCACAAAAAAGCCCCTTTTCAAGGGGCTTTTTTTTAACCGTTCAGTGGAATACCGGTAGGCTGTATCCAGCCCATGACGTAGGAAAGGATGATGGCCAAAAACAATGCCACCGACAAGGCAATACGCCAGGTTAAGGCATGAGCCATTCGTTTGGCCTTTTCTTGTTCAGTAGGGCCACCACGAACCATGAACAAGCCCGCCGCAAGCAAGCTAGCAATAATGCCAATCAAGGCAATGATGATCGTTATTTTCATACTGCTATTATCCTTTTAATTGCCAAGTACTGCCTCCACTTCGTTAAACCTTCTATGAACAAGACAGCAGAAAGGCAAAATACCGCGATGTTTTCGAAAACATGGTGGGTCATTTTGTTGGCCACCCTCCTTGTTTCTGGCATGACTGGGCGTCTTGGATTTTGGCAGTTGGGACGCGCTCAGACCAAAGAAGCATTGAATGCCATGACCGAGTCACGCCAGATCGAGCCGGCATTGACCAATGAAGACTGGGCGGCTGCGGTTTTGCCCGGTAGTTGGTTGCAGAGGCGTGTGGCGGTTGAAGGTCGGTGGCTGGATCAATTCACCATTTACCTTGACAACCGCAGCATGAAATCGCAAACAGGGTTTTATGTGCTCACACCTTTTCAATTGAGCAATGGCCCTGTTTTGTTGGTACAACGCGGTTGGGTTGCCCGTGACCGCGCTCGCAGTGAATTTTTGCCACCCGTTCAAACCCCTCAAGGCAAAATCACCATTCAAGGACGGGTTGTTCCATCACCTTCTAAATTGATGGAGTTGGGTGCACCTGCCCCCAGCAAAGAAGGGTTTCATGTGCTCAGGCAAAATATCGATTTACAAGAGTTTGGTCTTGAGACAAAACTCCCAATGCTTGCAACACTTCAGCAAACAAACGACGCTTCCGACGGCTTACTCCGCGAATGGCCAAAATCCATTTCGGGTGCCGATAAGAATCGAGGTTATGCGTTTCAATGGTTTGCTTTGTCTGCTTTAACCCTCATTCTCTTTGCTTGGTTCCAAGTTTGGAAAAAAATAAAACATGTCTGACCCCAAATCGCCTGATGACTTGAAGCCAATCGGTTTGACGGTCTACGATCTGC
>RFVJ01000332.1 GCA_009928125.1 Betaproteobacteria bacterium | reverse complement strand
AAGGCGGTGGTGTACAGCGTGTCAACATTGGGGCGAACCACATCCTTGAAGTTGGCATCGGGAAACTGTCGCACCAGGCGCAGCTGGTTTTCAGGTCCGATGAACTGGCCACTGTGCACGCGTGTGGTTTCCATCATCACCAAGGGGTACCCGTACAAATAAGCCTCGGCACCCAACATGATTTTGTCTTTGAGCAGGGCCAGCAAAGCTGCGAAAACGATCACCGTGACAAGGACGAACACCAACACGCGCTGGACAGTGGATTTGACAGCGTTCATGGGTTTGCGCTTTTCTTCAAGGTTGCAAGATGGTCCTGAAGCCCAAATGGCTCACGGCCAAATCTTCTTCTTGGGGTTGCCGAGAGCCTGCACGGTAGCGCATGCAATAGTTGGGAGCGCACAAGAAGGATCCACCTTTGATGACGCGAGCTTGTGGCGTGCCTGTTTTGAAAATCGGTGGTTGTTGTGCGGCGTCGGGGTCTAAGCCTTGACCTTTCGCAGAGATTGCACGCTCGGCGACAAACACATCGGCCGTCATTTCCCAGACGTTGCCAATCATGTCAAACAAACCCCAAGCGTTGGCACCATAACAACCCACGGGGGCGAGGCCTGCAAAGCCATCTTCCGCAGAATTGGCGGTGGGAAAAATACCTTGCCACGTGTTCGCTTGGGCCGGTTGCTCGTGCTGACTTGGCAGTTCTTTGGCGCCTGCTCGTGCAGCCCACTCCCACTGCGCTTCAGTGGGCAGGGTACGGCCTTTCCATTTGGCATAAGCCAATGCGTCTTCGTAAGTGATGTGAACGACAGGAAAATGCCCATGCTTGTCGATGCTTGTGGCAGGCCCTGCGGGGTGTTGCCAGTTGGCCCCCGGCACATACTGCCACCATTGGCTGGGATCGTCACCACGCGTTAATTGGCCAGGCATTTTGAAAACCACTGCGCCTGCTTGGCGCATCACTTCGGGCAAGCTGTCATGCAGCTTGGGGTCAACGGGTCGCTCGGCCACCGTGACATAGCCTGTGGCTTTGACGAAGGCGGCAAACTCTTGGTTGGTGACTTCAGTGCGGTCCATCCAAAAGCCTTTGACCTGAACATTGCGCACCGGCTTTTCTTCCGCATAGACGCTATCACCCATGTCAAAGGTGCCCGGTGGCACCCACACCATGCCAGGGTGAGGTGCTTTGGCATCCGGTGCAGGTAAATCACATTGCAATTTGCCAGCTGCCACAATTTGGGGGGTCTGGGCAGGTTTCAATTGCCAAGCCACCACTGCTGTGAGTGCGATGCATAAGCCCCCCAACCCCATGTACAAGCGCGACTTCTGCATTCAGTTCAACCCATTCCCAATTCAGTGGGGGCACTATAAAGCCCGATGCTTTGACTGTAAACCTGAGGGTGCATGCATCGTGAGGTTTTGTCGAAAGTCATTCGTCAAATTTTTGAAGCAAAATGAACCCATGAATTTCCTCGAAACCAGTCGGCAAGTCACAGTGCTCGGTGCGGGCATGGTGGGTGTGTCGTGCGCTTTGGCTTTGCAGGCCAAGGGATGGCATGTCAGCTTGGTCGATCAGCGCAACCCTGGCGAAGCCACTTCGGCTGGCAATGCGGGTGTGTTGTCGCGCAGTTCCTTGTTGCCTTTCAACCGTCCAGGGCTTTGGCAAAGCTTGCCGCGCATGCTGCTCAAGCCGGGCCCCAGCTTGCAAGTGCGGCCCAGTGTTTTGGCGCACTTTGATTTCATGTGGCGATTTTTGTGGCATGCCAGGCGCCAATCGTTTGACATCACCACCGTGGCATTGGATGGCTTGATTCAATTGTCTGGGCAAACCCACA
>RFVJ01000331.1 GCA_009928125.1 Betaproteobacteria bacterium | reverse complement strand
GCCCAAGCATTTTTGTCACCGCAGTTTGAAATGGTTTTTCCAGGGGGACAAACCATGCACCAATTGAGTGAGTTGATGACCTGGGCTGCGCCGCGGTACCGACGCATTGCCAAAACCCACATGACGTTTGAAGAGTCATGGCAAGGCGATCAAACGGTGGTGTATTGCCGCGGCTTGCTGAACGGTGAGTGGCCCGACGGTCGTGAATTCAGTGGCATTCGCTTTGTCGATCGCTTTGAAGTGTGCAAAGGCCAATTGATGCGCCAAGAGGTTTGGAACGATTTGGCGGAATTGCGCGCAAAGCGCTGATTGCCAATTGCGCCAATCGACTGCAAAATCCACTGACCATGCGCACACCTTCCTCAGACTCCTCTGCTGCAGTGACTTCTGCCGTTTCAACGGATGCTTCATTCGACACGCCCAGTGCCTGGTTCGATGGCTTTGAGAAACGCCAATTCAATGTCAACGGCGTGGCGGTGTGTGCCCGCATTTCGGCGAACTGGTTGAACCACCTGGACAAGCCCGTGTTGGTCTTGCTGCACGGTTTCCCTCAAACGCATGTCATGTGGCACCGTGTGGCTCAGGCGCTCAAAAACGATTACCGCTTGGTGTTGCCCGATTTGCGCGGCTATGGCGACTCCTCACATGCGCCCGGGTTGCCCGATCACAGCAATTACAGCAAGCGGGCCATGGCGCAAGACGTGGTGGGTTTGCTTGACCAATTGAATGTGGACGATTTCTTTTTGTGTGGACACGATCGTGGGGGCCGTGTCGCACATCGCTTGGCGGTCGATTATCCGGCCCGCGTCCGACGCTTGTGTGTGCTCGACATTGCACCCACCCTGGACATGTACAACCGCACCGACATGGACTTTGCGCGTGCCTATTACCACTGGTTCCATTTGATTCAACCCAGCCCCTTGCCTGAGAAAATGATTGCTGGCAATGTGCTGCATTATTTGCACACCAAATTGGGTGGTTGGGGCTCGCATGGCACGTCGTTCATTGAGCCCGAAGCCATGGCGGAGTATGAGCGCTGCATGACCCTGGCGCCAGAACAACCTGGCGATTTGCTGCCTGCCGTGCACACAGCATGTGAAGATTACAGAGCCAGTGCTGGCATTGATTTGCTGCACGACAAGGCTAGCCGCGCACAAGATCAAAAAATCATGTGCGATACCATGGTCTTGTGGGGTGAACGGGGTGTCGTTCACAAAATGTTTGCGCCCATTCGCTTGTGGCAAGCGCAGTGCGCAGGCGAAGTGTCAGGTCATGTGGTGCCCTCGGGGCACTTCATTCCCGAGGAATTGCCCGAAGTGACGGTGGCCTCACTTCGCAAGTTCATGGTTTAAGAAGTTAATTGGCACCACAGCATTTTTTGTATTTTTTGCCACTGCCGCAACTGCAGGCATCGTTGCGACCCGGTGTGGCCTCTTTGATCACTTGCGCCACGCGAGGGCCAATGCTGCGCCAAATCTCACGCAAGTCATAAACCGCCCACAAAGCTTCGCCGTAGGCATTCAAGCGGGATTCGCTGACACTCAAGGGCCCGTCTTCGCTGAGGGCTGACAAGGTGGGCTCGTCGGTGTCGTCTTCGGTCAAGGCCACAATGGCTTCCAAAGCGGTGTCGTGCCACTGCGCCGCTTCTTTGTCTTTGGGAGCGGCCCATTCATCGGGCCAGTTTTCAACGGCAAACATAAAGCCCAAGGCCCACACTTGCGCAAAGGCGGGAATTTCCTCGCTGGCGATTTCGGCGCGTTCTTCAGGCGGCAGACTGGCAATGGCGCCGCGCACGTCCATCACTTCAGGCGCATAGGCGCTGTCTTCATC
>RFVJ01000034.1 GCA_009928125.1 Betaproteobacteria bacterium | reverse complement strand
GGGTTGAACGTTGGCAGCTTCAGCGCCAAAAATGTGTTTGATGCGATCGATGGCCAGTTGTTCGGCCACATCGACATACTCACAACCGCCGTAGTAGCGCTTGCCGGGATAACCTTCGGCATATTTGTTGGTGAGCTGTGAGCCTTGGGCGGCCATGACGGCGGGCGAAGCGTAGTTCTCGCTGGCGATCAGCTCAATGTGGTGCTCTTGGCGAGCGTTTTCGGCTTGAATGGCCGCAAAAATTTCGGGATCGGTTTGTTCAATCAGGATGTTTCTTGAATACATGGCAGGCCTTCAAATGATGGTTCCTTGCTGCGCCGGAAACAAGTTCCAACTTGGCATGGGCTGCCCAGGCGAACGGCTGAAACCTTGTGCCACAAAGCCTGCGCAAGGTGCACGCTCCCCAGTGGTTGAGAGAGGGTCAGAGCCCTTTCGTGTCCACGTCAGAGGCTGGCGGCATTGAATGCCATCACCAGGCTCCTATCGCCAGTTGCGCACCCCTAGAGTGTAGCCTAGGAGAGGATCCTGGACGGGCTTATTTGCCCGCTTGCCTTTCGCTCGATTTAACGCGGGCAGGGGGTTTGGGGAGGGCTTCTTTAAGCCGGTTTTGCTCGGCCAGCACCCGCGCGATGTAGTCAGACTCCAGTGAGATCGACTCTTCCCCTGCTTTGTAGAGGCGCAAACCTTCAAGCAAACTGCCAGACAAGTCGATGCATTCCTTCAAAATTTTGACCCCAATGCGCAAATTGGTTTTGGGGTCAAAAATGGCCATGGGTCCGCCATAGGGCTCAAACTGGTCTGAGTGTGCATCAGGCGACACTTGCATCAAACCTTTGGCGCCGGTGGGACTGTTGGCAAAAGGGTTGTAATTGGTCTCAACGCCAATCACCGCCAAAATGAGGGTGGGATCCAGGTTGCCGCGGTTGGCCAAATCGAAAACTTCCAGGATCAAAGCGTTGAGCGGTTCTGGTGCGATGCGGTATTTGCTTCGGATGGCTTGAACCAAGGCCAGTTGATCGGCATCCAGGTCAGTGGCCGGGGCCGCCAAGCTGCGCAATAAGACCTGTTGACGTTCATCTTCGGCATCGGAGATGTGCAGGCGTGTGTAAAGCCAACCCTGAATGCTTTGAACCGTTTGAATTCTGATTTCAGGTCGTGCCAAAGCCAACATGCTGATCAATACCGCCATCAATCCCAACAGTGCAAAACTGTGATGCGAAATGTTCACAAACCCACGCGCAATGTCGCCCACAAAGGTTTTCAGTCCGCGCCAAAAGCGGCCTGTCCAAAGGCTTGCAGAATCCTGAAAGGTGATGGAAGTCAAGGTGTGTGTGGTTGCGAAAGACTTCGAATTATAAAAAAAATCAAAAATAGATGCTTTTGGCATATTGCACTTGGCCATCCTCGGTGAAAATACCTGCTTTATCTTTTTGTGTTCTGACTGTGACTCCTTCATCCCCCAAGACCCCCGATGTTCAAGCGCTTGATCTCTTGACTGGCGGTGCATTTGCCGCGCAAACCTCTGGCGAGCGAGCCGCCAAGCTGCGTGATTGGTTGTTGACTGAGCCTTCGCAAGAAGATTTGCAGCATGTCTACAAAGAAATTTCAAACCGCGACAAAGGTGCTGCCAAAGTTTTGAAAGAAAAATTGGACGAACTCAAGCGCTCGCAAGGACAAGATGCGTTGGCTGCTGAATGGGCAGAGCGCGCTTCGGCCATGCTCCATGCCGCCCGTTTGAACATCGCCGATGCCATGGCATGGCAGCGTGATGCGGCCAAAGCAGGTGCCCCTTTGTCGCGCGAACCCTTGGCCAGCTTGAAAACGCAACTGGCAGAAAAAGTCAAAGCGGTTGAAGACCTGCAGCATCAGGTGATGGTGCAGCGTGAAACGGCTGTGTTGCTGGCACAGCGCATTGAAGTGCTGTCCACCAAAAGTTTGAAAGAAGCGGATGCGGCCAACGAGGTTTTACAAGCAGACGTGTCGCAGTGGTTGCAGCAAGCCCATGCGTTGACTGAAGATGCCGCATGGCAAAGCGTTGATTTGAAATTTCCACCTCAGTTGGACGCATCACGTCATCAATTGAAAAGTGTCTGGGAGGCCTTTGAGGGTGCCCTGTCACAAGCCAAAGCGGCGCGTGATGATGAAGCGCAAGCTTTGCCATCGGTGCCGGTCTGGGCGGAAGAAATTCGCATGGCGCGTGGGGGCCAGAACCTTGCTGCCGCCCCCGCTGATGGCGCAACTGTGGGGCCGCAAGAAGTCATTGCCAATTCCTCTGGCGCAGACCCCCAGCCTGTCAAAACGCCCAAAGTCAGTATCACCAAAATGGACCCCGCACAGCGTCAAGCTTTGCGCGAAGCGGCCAATCAAGTCGTCACTGGCGCCATGACATTGTTGGCGGCAGAGCCCAATGAAGCCAACCTTTTGGCCTTGCGTCAAACCCTCAAGGACCATGGCCGAAACATGGACACCCAGATGGATGCCAAAGTGCATGAGGCCTTGCTTGCTGCGGGCGATCCAGACGGGTGGCAGCGACATGTGGCTGATCAAGCGCGCATGGCTTTGGTGTTGAAGGCTGAAGCCTTGTTCAAGAAAGTACCCGTCAAAGCAGAAGACGCCTCTGCACCAACTGCCGTAGCACAAGAGCTTGTCGATGTGGCGGAGTCAGTTCAAGCCGACGAAAAAGTGCCCCCAGAAGTTTTTCAACTCGAGCCTGTCATGGGTGGCCGCAAGATGCAAGAAGCTTTGCGTCAATTGCGCGAGGCGTGGAAGCAAGCCGATCAAGGGGGGCTGCCCAACCATGCCCTGTGGAAACGTTTTGATGCTGCGTGCAACAACGCTTACAAGGTGGTTCAGACTTGGTTAGACAAAATCAAGCACGAAGCCAGCGAGCACCGTGCTCAGCGGTTGGCACTGATTGAAGAAGTCAAAGCTTGGGGCGAAGCCAATGCTCAGAACAACGACTGGCGCGCACATTTGCGTGCCTTGCATCAGTTCGGCGATCGCTGGCGCAATGCCGGTCACTTGAGCGAAAAAGCCTTCGCAGAATTACAACCCTTGTGGAAGCAAGCGCTCCATGCGGCAGCCGCGCCCTTAGAGGCTGCGCAAAAAGCCAGTACGGTGAGACGCCAAGCCCTCATTGCTGAGGCCGAGCAATTGGGCGCTGCGCCGGTGTTGCGAGTCGATGCCGTGAAAGCATTGCAACAGACTTGGCAAACCGAAGCGCAAAGCGTGCCGATGGACCGCCGCATCGAACAAAAAATGTGGGAAGCATTCCGCAAGCCTTTGGACGAAGCGTTCAGTCGCAAAACCAGCTCACGCGAACACGCTTCATCAGCGCCATTGTCTGCGCACGATCGTTTGGTGTTGGATGCGTCCAATGCATTGAAGGCGGCCAATGCCTCTGGCGATGTCCAAAAAATCAAAGTGGCCATGGCCGCTTTGGATGAAGCCATCAAAGGCCAAGCGCAAGCTGTGGCTGCCGAGGCAACATCGGACACAAGTGAAGCTTCTGCCAAAACGTCAACCGAAGCTTCAGATCAGACCGCAACGGATGCCGAGGGCGCTGTCAGCGTAGCGCCTGAAGCGCCTAAACCCGTCCGCCCCTTGGTGGCCATGCGAGGTGACGATCGACCTGGCCAAAAGAAATCAGTGCCCGCTCCGACCGGTCGACCTGGCGATCGCCGCGACGGCAAAGGCGGTCCGCGCAGCGATAAACCCGGATTTGGTGACAAAGCCAGCGGCCGCTTTGACCGCGCCGACAAAGGCGCCCGTTTTGAGCGCCAAGACCGAGGTCCACGTCTGAGCGATGCGGCATTCAGAGCCCAACGCGATGCCAAAGAACATGCCGAAATGGCACTGCGCAAATTGGCGGCACAAGCGCATGGCGAATCTTTGACGAACTTGCTGGCCGCTTGGGAAAAGCGTCAAGCTGATCAAGTGCCCACACCGCAAGAGTTGGGTCGCAATGTCAATGCAGCTGCGCGTGCGGCATGGTCGCAAGCCATTGCTCAAGCACCCAAGGCAGATGCAGGGGAAGCCATTTTGCGTTTGGAAATGGCGGCTGAAGTACCTACGCCAGCTGAGAATTTGAACGAAAGACGGGCTTTGCAGTTGCAATTGTTGACACGCAAAAACCAACCCGGTCCTCAAGACACATGGGCACTGGATGTGACGGCTGTTTTGTCGTCTGCCCACGATCCCAAAGTGGCGCGTCGTTTGCAAAACGCATTGAAAAATTTGCTGCGACGTTGAAACTGGGTCTCACCCTTTGGATGTTTGATCTCACCCAACGGGCTGTCGATCCAAGCTATCGACTTGTTCGCTGATCCAACAGATTCACGCGTTCAACCCAACCACTGGCATGCCAACGCAAAACCTCCGCGCGAGGTTCTGCGCTTTGGGCATCCCAATCACTCAAGACGCGACGTTGCAATTGTGCTGAACCTTCCAGCAGATGGTCGCCTGGCCGATGCGTGTGGCCATGCAGCAGGCAAGTGCAGTCAGATTGCTTCAATGCGGCCAGAGCCCAAGCACTGTCGACATCTGCATAGACTGTGGCAGGATCGTTTTTGTGCTGCTGACTTTGCAAGCGCAATTGACGGGCAATGTGTTCACGCTCAGCAATGGGTTTGCTCAAAAAACTTTGCTGCCAAGCGGTTTGACGAACGGTGCTTCGAAAGGCTTGGTAAGCCACATCACCCAAGCAGCCTTCATCGCCGTGGGACAGCAGCCAGCGTTGGTTTGCAAAATTCAACACAGTGGGATCTGTTAAGTCGTGAACACCGCAAGCCTTTAGAAATTCAGAACCCACCAGAAAATCACGGTTGCCCCGCATGAAGGCGACGTGGCGCTTTGCAGCGCAATGGCCTAAATCGGCTGCGCATTGCATCAAGAAGGGGTGATGTTGAGCGGCATCGTCGCCCACCCACACTTCGAATAAATCCCCGAGAATCCACACCGCATCGGCGGTGGTGGTTTGCATGTAGTGCTGCCAAAGATTGAATGTGGCGCGGTCTTTTTCCTGCAAATGCAAGTCTGAAATGAAGTCAACCGTGCGCCAGTGTTCAGGTGCTTCAAACACCTGAAACGGCAACACGGTTGCTGTCATGAAAAGTGGAGGCTGAATTAAAGCGCTACAGCTTTTTCAATGATCACGGCCTCTTTGGGCACGTCGTCATGGAAACCATTGCGTCCTGTTTTGACACCTTCGATGGCGTCCACAATTTCAGTGCCCGACACCACGTGGCCAAACACGGCATAGCCCCAACCTTGCAAGGAGGGCGCTGTGTGGTTCAAGAACTCGTTGTCGGCTGTGTTGATAAAGAACTGGGCGGTGGCTGAATGTGGCGCCTGGGTGCGCGCCATGGCCAAGGTGTACTTCTTGTTTTTCAAACCGTTGTTGGCTTCATTTTGTATGGCTGCATCGGAATGCTTTTGTTGCATGTCGGGTTCAAAGCCGCCACCCTGAATCATGAAGCCTGAAATGGTGTTGTCGTAATGACCTTTGTTCACGTAGTGCAAAAAATTCTCGGTGCTCAAGGGCGCTTTTTCAGCGTCGAGTTCAATGAGGATGACGCCTTGACCGGCGATGTGGAGTTCGACTTGAGGATTGCTCATGTTGTTATTGCACCAAAGTAATTGAAAGAATAGTGACAGGGGATTTGGGAACGTCTGTACGGAAAGGCCCACCCATGCCTGTTGGGGTGGTTCTGATTTTATTCACAACGTCCATGCCAGCAGTGACTTTGCCAAAAACCGTATAACCGAAAAGTTGTAGGGCATTGAGCAAGTTCTCCCGGGGCACGTTTTCATAGACTTGACCGCGGTATTCAAATCGCCTCACAGGGTCACCCTCTGGAATGGGCGTTGGGTCTAGGAATGCATTGTCGACGGTGTTGATGAAAAACTGGGCTGTGGCTGAATGAGGGTCGTTGGTTCGCGCCATGGCCAGATAGCCAGTTTGGTTTTTCAAACCTGCAGCCAAGGCTTGGCGGCCTTCATGCTGAACCGGTGCCCGGGTGTTGCGCTCTTTGTATTGCGCATCGTAGCCACCCCCTTGGATCATGAAATTGGGAATGACGCGGTGAAAAATAGTGCCGTCATAGTGCTTGTCTTTCACGTACTGCAGAAAGTTGGCCACTGTTTTTGGGGCTTTGTCGGGGTAAACCTCCACCATGATGTCGCCCATGTTGGTGGAAATTTTGAGTTTCGGTGCTTCTTGCGCATGACTCCATAAAGGTGTGATCAGCCCCAAGACCATGGCCAAGGCACAGGCCAACTGCAAACTTTGTCGACGCAAAAGACGGAAGATCATGGTGTTACCGCAATGTGCGGGTGTTGGTGGTGGTCGTGGTTTGTGCGGCGGGCTTGGGCAAGGGCAGAAGGCCATTGCCAGTGTTGGCATTCTTGGCCTGACCATAAGCTTGCTGCGCCAGCGCCGTGTACAAGTCGCCTAAATTCTGAAGTGCTACTTTGTAATTGGGTCGGGCTTGAACCGCCATTTGCAATGCGGTGACGGCTTCTTCCAATTGGCCTTGAGCGGCCAACAAAACGCCCAAATTGTTATAGGGCTCGGGCAGCTCTGGAAATTCTTGAATCAGTCCCTGAAGGACTTCGATCGCTTCTTGACGTTTGCCTTGGCCAGCCAATACCTGGCTGTTCAGAATGCGCCATTGGGGGGAAGCGGCTGTTTGGGGGTTTTGCTGCGCTGCGGACTGCAGGCGCTGTTGGGCTTGGACCCATTGTTTGTTTTGGACCAGTTCTTCCAACTCGGCGGTGGCGTCAGCCCACGAGGCACTGCCAAAAAAGCAGAGCACCAGGGGTAAAACGCGGGCAATAACCCTTTGAATTGGCATAGGGAGCAGTTGTAGGGCGTAAAAAGGCGCCACCGACTGCGGGTCTTCCAGCTTTGTCAGTGGCTTGTTTGGGCCTTATACTGGGGCAAATTGTAACGGAGGCCTTGCGTTCAGGCAGCCCTTGCGATGTCAATGGGGCTGCGGCCCCTTTTTGCACCCGAACAACAAAAACAGTGATTCATGAGCTTGCGCATTTACAACACGCTCTCCCGCGCAGTGGCCGATTTTTCGCCTCTTGAGCCTGGCCATGTTCGCATGTATGTATGCGGTATCACCGTTTACGACATGTGCCATGTGGGTCATGCGCGCTCCAATGTGGCCTTTGATGTGGTGCAACGATGGCTCAAAGCCAGTGGTTACAAAATCACGCACATTCGCAACATCACTGACATTGACGACAAGATCATCAAGCGTGCAGTTGAAAATGGCGAAACCATCCGCGCCCTCACAGACCGCATGATCGAGGCCATGCATGCCGACTTTGATGCATTGGGCATTGCGCGTCCCACGGCCGAGCCCCGTGCCACAGAATTCGTGCCTCAGATGCTCAGCATGATTGGTAACTTGGAAGAAAAAGGCTTGGCCTATCGCACGCCTCAAGGCGATGTCAACTATGCCGTTCGCAAGTTTCCTGGCTATGGCAAGTTGTCTGGCAAGTCCTTGGACGAATTGCATGCCGGCGAACGCGTTGCGGTCCTGGATGGCAAAGACGATCCCCTGGACTTTGTGCTGTGGAAGGGCGCCAAAGCGACCGAGCCTTCTGACGTGAAATGGGACAGTGCGTTTGGCCCAGGTCGGCCCGGTTGGCACATTGAGTGCTCGGCCATGGCGTGCCAGATGTTGGGCAACAGTTTTGACATCCACGGTGGCGGTGCGGACTTGCAGTTTCCGCACCACGAAAATGAAATTGCCCAAAGCGAAGGCGCCACCGGCCAGCAGTTTGCGCAAGTTTGGATGCACAACGGCTTCATCAATGTGGACAACGAAAAGATGTCCAAAAGCTTGGGCAACTTCTTCACCATTCGCGATGTGCTGAAGACATTTGATGCGGAGACGGTGCGATTCTTCTTGGTTCGCAGTCACTACCGTACCCCCTTGAATTACTCCGACGTGCATTTGAACGATGCCCGTGGGGGATTGAAGCGCCTTTACACGGCTTTGCAAGCGGTCGTGCCTGCCGATGTTCAAATTGATTGGACCCAGCCTTATGCGGCGCGATTCAAAGCAGCCATGGACGAAGACTTTGGCACGCCAGAAGCAGTGGCTGTGTTGTTCGATTTGGCGGGCGAAGTCAATCGCAGCAAATCTGCCGAGCAGGCTGGTTTGTTGAAAGCCTTGGGCGGCATCTTGGGCTTGCTTCAGTCCAATCCTGTGGCCTATTTGCAATCTGGCGCAGGGCTGGACGAGGCCGCCATACAGGCGCACATTCAAGCTCGGGCCGATGCCAAGGCGGCCAAGAATTTTGCCGAAGCCGATCGCATTCGCAAACTGTTGCTAGAGCAGGGCATTGTGCTCAAAGACTCTGCAACGGGAACCACATGGGAAGCGTCACAATGATCAAAGCCGACGAGGTGATGACGCCCGCCTATTGGGCTGCCGCTTGCGCACATCTGTCTAAAAAAGACCGGGTGATGAAGCGACTCATTCCTCAGTTTGGCGATGCGTGCTTGGTCTCGCGTGGTGATGCATTTGTCACGCTCGCGAGAAGCATCGTGGGGCAACAAATATCTGTCAAAGCTGCGCAATCGGTTTGGAATAAATTTGCCGCATTGAGCAAGAAAATCACGCCGGCAGGCGTGCTGAAGCTCAAAGTGGACGACATGCGTGCGGCAGGTTTGTCAGCTCGAAAAGTGGAGTATCTGGTCGACTTGGCCTTGCACTTTCATGGCAAAACCGTGCATGTCAAAGAATGGCAAAGCATGGACGATGAGGCCATCATCGCCGAATTGGTCGCCATTCGGGGCATAGGTCGTTGGACCGCAGAAATGTTTTTGATCTTTCACCTCATGCGGCCCAATGTTTTGCCGCTGGACGATGTGGGCTTGATCAATGGCATCAGTAAGAACTATTTCTCAGGCGAGCCGGTCAGTCGAAGCGATGCGCGAGAAGTGGCTCAAGCCTGGCAACCCTACAGCACCGTTGCAACTTGGTATATTTGGCGGTCACTTGACCCCTTACCGGTTGAGTATTGAGATCGATAAAGGAGGCCCATTTTGGCCAAACGCACATTCCTAGACTTTGAGCAGCCCGTCGCTGAACTTGAAGGCAAAATTGAAGAACTGCGCTACGTGCAAAGCGAATCAGCCGTCGATATTTCAGAAGAAATCGACCAGCTCAGCAAAAAGAGCCATCAGCTGACCAAAGACATTTATTCGGACCTGACGCCCTGGCAAATGACCAAAATTGCCCGTCATCCCGAGCGCCCCTACACCTTGGATTACATCCGTGAAATTTTCACCGACTTTGTGGAAATGCACGGCGATCGACACTTTGCCGACGACTTGTCGATCGTGGGTGGCTTGGCGCGTTTCAACGGTTCGCCTTGTATGGTCATCGGTCATCAAAAAGGCCGCGACACCAAAGAACGCACCATGCGCAACTTTGGCATGAGCAAACCTGAGGGCTATCGCAAAGCTTTGCGCCTCATGAAGACCGCAGAAAAATTCAAATTGCCCGTGTTCACATTTGTGGACACGCCGGGTGCTTATCCCGGCATTGATGCCGAAGAGCGCAGCCAGTCGGAAGCCATTGGCCGCAATATTTTCGAAATGGCTCAACTCGAAGTGCCCATCATCACCACCATCATTGGTGAAGGCGGCTCGGGCGGTGCTTTGGCCATTTCCGTGGCCGATACGGTGCTCATGCTGCAGTATGCGGTCTACTCGGTCATCAGCCCCGAAGGTTGCGCCTCCATTTTGTGGAAAACGTCTGACAAGGCCGAAGAGGCTGCAGAGGCCTTGGGCATCACCGCCCATCGTTTGAAAGCGCTCAATTTGGTCGACAAAATTGTGAACGAGCCCGTGGGTGGAGCCCACCGCGATCATGCTCAAATGGCCGCTTTCCTGAAGCGCGCTTTGGGAGATGCATGGCGACAAGTCACTGATTTGAAACCCAAAGAATTGCTTGAGCGTCGCTACGAGCGTTTGCAAAGCTATGGCCGTTTCACAGACACCAAAGCCAGCAAATAATTCTGTAGGTGGCACAGGTTTGTTGCCGCTCAGTTTTCAGCCCTCCTTGCCCATCGCTGTTGCGTTCAGCGGCGGTGCCGACTCAACAGCCTTGCTATTGGCCTGTGTTCAAAAATGGCCTGCACAAGTGCGTGCTGTTCACATACACCATGGCCTGCAAGCAGCGGCAGACCAATTTGCAAACCATTGCCAACAATTGTGCGATCAATGGCAAGTGCCTTTGGTGCAATGCAAAGTCAACGCGCTGCATGTGGCAGGGCAGAGCCCAGAGGATGCTGCGCGAAAAGCACGGTATGCGGCGATCAGCAAGGCCGTGCATTCGCATCCAGATTTGCAAGGTGTCAAGGACATTGCGTTGGCACAGCATGCCGATGACCAAGTTGAGACATTGTTGTTGGCGCTGTCGCGGGGTGCGGGCTTGCCCGGTTTGGCCAGCATGCCGGCGCAGTGGGCACGCGACGGCTTGCAGTGGCATCGCCCTTTTTTGAAGGTGCCTGGTGCAAAGTTGCGTGAATACCTTCTTGCTGCGCAAGTGGCATGGGTCGAAGATCCTACCAACCAAGAAGAACAGTTCACCCGCAACCGTATTCGTGCGCAGCTTCTGCCAGCACTGGACCGTGCATTCCCTCAGTTTCGAGACACCTTCGCGCGAAGTGCTGCCCATGCTGCCGAGGCGCAAGAAATTTTGGATGAGGTGGCGGCTGCCGACTTGCAAAAGGTATTGGAAGGTGATTTTCCCAACATCCATGCACTGCAGTCCCTTGGCTCGGCCAGGCAAGCTTTGGTGCTTCGGCATTGGTTGAAGTCGGCGCATCAAACCACCCCCAGCACGGTTCAATTGGCCGAGTTGATGTCTCAAATTTCGGCCTGCAACACGCGCGGGCACCAATTGCATTTGAAGGTGGGGCGGGGCTTTGTGCGCCGTGACCAGGGTGTTTTGGTGTGGACTGCTGAGGATTAGCCGCATCTAAACCCTCAAAATCAGGGTTCTCCCGGGTACAATCATCGGGTTTTGCTGAAATTTCCCTTTGATAACTTTTAAAAATGGCACTGATCGTTCACAAATACGGTGGCACTTCCATGGGCTCCACGGAGCGCATTCGAAATGTGGCCAAACGCGTCGCCAAATGGGCACGGGCTGGCCACCAAATGGTGGTGGTGCCCAGCGCCATGAGCGGCGAAACCAATCGCTTGCTTGGCTTGGCCAAAGAATTGGCACCGGCCAAAACCAACACAGCCTACGACCGCGAACTCGACATGCTGGCCGCAACCGGCGAACAAGCTTCTTCGGCATTGTTGGCCATTGCATTGCAATCTGAAGGCATGGAATCGGTCAGCTACGCAGGCTGGCAAGTCCCCATCAAAACCAACAGTGCTTTCACCAAAGCGCGCATTGAATCCATCGACGATGTTCGCGTTCGCAAAGATTTGGCTGCTGGCCGCGTGGTCATCGTCACGGGTTTCCAAGGCGTAGATCCCGATGGCAACATCACCACCTTGGGTCGTGGCGGTTCAGACACTTCTGCGGTGGCCGTGGCGGCGGCCATGAAGGCCGATGAGTGCTTGATCTATACCGACGTGGACGGTGTGTACACTACCGACCCCCGTGTGGTGCCTGAGGCCCGTCGCCTCACCACCGTGAGCTTTGAAGAGATGCTCGAAATGGCGTCGCTTGGCTCCAAGGTTTTGCAAATTCGCTCTGTTGAATTTGCTGGCAAATACAAAGTGCCTATGCGTGTGTTGTCTAGCTTCACACCATGGGACATCGACATCAATGAAGAAGCCAAATCTGGCACGCTGATCACTTTTGAGGAAGACGAAAAAATGGAACAAGCCGTAGTCTCCGGCATCGCCTTTAACCGCGATGAAGCCAAAATTTCTGTGTTGGGTGTGCCCGACAAGCCAGGCATTGCCTATCAAATTTTGGGCGCGGTGGCCGATGCCAACATCGAAGTTGACGTGATCATTCAAAACCTGAGCAAAGACGGCAAGACCGATTTCAGTTTCACGGTGCACCGCAATGACTTTGCACGAACCATGGACATGCTGAAAGAGAAAGTGCTGCCTGCGTTAGGTGCAACCGAAGTCAGCGGCGATGCCAAGATTTGCAAAGTGTCCATCGTGGGCATTGGCATGCGCAGTCACGTGGGCATTGCCAGCAAAATGTTCCGTGCCTTGAGCGAAGAGGGCATCAACATCCAAATGATCTCCACATCAGAAATTAAAACTTCCGTGGTGATCGATGAAAAATACATGGAATTGGCCGTCCGCGCCTTGCACAAGGCTTTCGACCTTGACCAAGCCTGATATAATTTTTGAGTGCTGGAAACGTGACCGAGTGGCCGAAGGTGCTCCCCTGCTAAGGGAGTATGGGGTGTAGAGCCTCATCGAGGGTTCGAATCCCTCCGTTTCCGCCAGCACAAACCCAAGCCCCTCACGGGGTTTGCAACAAGCCCCGCAAGGGGCTTTTTTGTTGTGCTTGTCGCCGTGATTTTGAAACCACTTCAGCGACAATAGGCGCACTGTTTTTAAAAGTGCCATGAAAACCTTCACCTCTTCCCAAATTTCCATCGCATGTGCCATCACATTGGCATCGTTGTTCGCCACGCCCATTTCATTTGCTGCCAAACAGCATGCTGCAAAACATGGGGTTGCCAAAAAAGCGGAGGCTTCAAAAAAATCAGAAGCGTCTGCCAATGCTGTGCCACCTTTGCCTGCACAAAATTCATTGGCACCCAATGCACCCGCGATCGCTGCCAAAGCTTGGCTCTTGATGGACTTTGATTCAGGCGAGTTGTTGGCTTCGGCCAATGTGGACGAACCTTTGCCACCCGCATCGCTGACCAAGATGATGACCAGTTACATCGTCGAGCAAGCCTTGCGAACTGGCAAATTGAAGCAGACTGACATGGTCTCGGTCAGTCAGAATGCTTGGTGTCGTGGTACCAACACCGAATCCTGCATGTATTTGCCGCTGAACAGTCAGGCAACCGTGATCGATATCTTGCGCGGCATCATTGTTCAGTCGGGCAATGACGCTTCCAAAGCGATTGCCGAACACATGGCGGGATCTGAAGAGGGTTTTGCCAAATTGATGAATGCCGAAGCTCAGAAACTGGGCATGACGCAAACAAACTTTGTGAACCCAACAGGTTTGCCTGATCCTGCGCACAAATCTTCTGCGCGCGATTTGGCTATTTTGGCGCGCGCCATCATTCGCAACAGTGCAGACTATTACGCTATTTATGCTGAGCGAGATTTCAAATACAACGGCATTAAGCAAGGTAATCGCAATGCGCTCCTTTACACGGATCCCACGGTGGATGGCTTAAAGACAGGTCACACGCAAGAGGCTGGTTATTGCTTGGTGACTTCGTCCGTCCGCAATGGCATGCGGTTAATCACCGTGGTACTCAATGCAGGCAGTGCAAAGTCACGTGCGGATGAGACTCGAACATTATTGGGATGGGGCTTCAGCAGTTTTGAGAAACTCACGCCCATTCAGGCCAATGCGGTGGTCAGTCCAGTCAAGGTCAGTTTTGGCAAAGTGGATACAGTGCCAGCAGTTCTGGGTGCGCCATGGCTGGTCACGGTGCCTCGTGGTCAGCAAATTCAGACGGCTGTGGAAGTGAAGGCGAGTCTTGAGGCGCCTTTGACCAAAGGCGCTGTGGTGGGCAAGGTGCTTGCCACGTCCAATGGCAAGACCGTGAGCGAGGCACCGCTTGTTGCCCAAGCCGATGTGGAGCGGTCTGGTTTGTTGCTGCGCGGTTGGCAGCATGTGACCAAGTTGTTTGGTAAGTAAGTATGAAGTTCGCTCGTCGCTGTGCCATGGGTGCAGTCACGTTGTTGTGCGCATTATTTGCAAAGGCCCAGCCTGTGAATTCAGCTTTGAATGATCCTGGCTTGGGTCCGTGAGCGCAATGCGGTTTCTACATCCCTGCTTCAAGCGCATCCCTTGTTTGCAGACAACAAGGCCAAAGTTTTAGCGATTCTCAATAATCGCGATCAAATTCCGGGTGTGACCCGCAGGGGGAATCACCTCTACAACTTTTGGCGAGACGACAAGAATCCAAGAGGGTTGTGGCGTCGCACTAGCTTGGAAGAATACCGAAAGCCTCAGCCGATATGGGATGTCATTCTGGATTTAGATGCCCTGGCTAAAACAGAAAATGAAAACTGGGTTTGGGCAGGTGCAGATTGCTTGGCGCCCGATTACAACCGGTGTCTGATTTCGTTGTCTCGCGGTGGTGCGGATGCCAAAGTGACGCGCGAGTTTGATGTTTCAAAGCGTGAATT
>RFVJ01000330.1 GCA_009928125.1 Betaproteobacteria bacterium | reverse complement strand
CATGAAAGCCACCCGGCTTTAACTCCACCACCTTACCGGCTGGCAAATCCAAAAAGGGAATGGGCGCCATTTTCATGACGTTGCCTTCCATTTTCATTTCATGAATTTCAGCCACCCCAGCGATGGGCGTGCTAACACTTAAGAGCTTGCTGTTTTCTTTGGCCACCAACTTCAAGAAAGCACCCGTGGCTTTTTGACCCGTGACAGTAGGCCTCACCCAAGCGTCCGAGACGGCGACATTGGCGTTGCCCGCAGGGGCTCCTGCCGTGCCTTCCGCTTTCAAAGTCAACAAGGCCGCAGGGTATTTCATGCCCTTGGTCGATGTGCCAGATGCAGGAATCTCGGCCCAATCGTTCTGACCTTTCTCGCAAGTTTGCAAAACACGCAACCACACAGGACCGGCCTTTTCAGGCAATTTGGTCATGAAAGCGAATTCATCAAAGGCGCCATCGGGCAATGCGGCATCCTTGCTGCTTGCGACCCATAGGGTTCTGCCAATTTGGCTTTCGTGATTTTGAGGCTCCAACCCGTTTTGGGTTGTGGCTTGGCGCCTTCAAAACCTGAAGGAATGAAAAGTTTGACGCCCGTGGTGGCTGAGCCTTCGCAGCCATGACCGATGCGCACAGCCCCTTTGTAGTAACTGCCAGACAAGGCGGCTTGATCGGTCAGCACTGCATGGGCATGCGCCTCAGAATAAGTTGACATGGCTGACAGTGCGGCCAAGCCAAAGAGGGCGTGTTTGAGTGAGGTATTCAGGTAAATCATCATGATGTTGCAGCATTCAAATTTCTAAAATCAAAGAAATGCAATCCCCAATGGGGTGCAAAGACAGGCGAGTCAACGCAAGCAGCGTTAACCTGCGGATTGAATTTAAGAAATGGAAGGTGGACCGCGGGACGGCAGAGGTGGCGCCGTGACAGACGCAATGTGCGCGGCTGCAAGGGGCTGAAGTGAATGCGCTAAAGCGCTGGGCTTTTCAAATGCAAGGGAATCAGTGTGCAGTGGGATGACAACGGCCGCACACAAGGGGCAGTCCATGCTGGTACTGGCCTGTGTGTCTGTACCCTCTTCACCCACGGCCACCATTTTCATGCCGCCCATGCTGCTACACACCATTTGCGTCTCTGTGGGGTGCACGATGGGCGCGGCAATGGCCGCACCAATGAACAAAGCAAACCACACCAGCACCAGGCGGGCGATGAATTTGTGGGTTTGCGCATTGAACATGTGGCGTATTATCGCTGAAGCCATTCCATCCTTCAGCTTCTCGCATTATGAAAAAAATAAGGCGAACTGGGCAAAGAATTCGTCATCAGCGCCAAACGCTTGGGCTGCCATGTCATTGCCTGTGACAGTTATGCCGGCGCACCCGCCATGCAAGTGGCCGACGAATGTGAAGTGTTCAGCATGCTGGACGAAGCGCCCTTGCGCGCCGCCATCGCCAAACACCAACCCGATTTGATCGTGCCCGAAATTGAAGCCATCCGCACCGAGGTGCTATTGGACGTTGAGAAAGAAGGCTTCGAGGTGATTCCCAGTGCACGTGCAGCCAACCTCACCATGAACCGCGATCGCATTCGCGATGTGGCGGTGGGTTTGGGCGTTCGTACGGCCAAATTCAACTATGCCGAGTCCAGTGAAGAACTGCTTGCTCAAGCCAAAGCCATTGGTTTTCCGGTGGTGATCAAACCCGTCATGAGTTCATCGGGCAAGGGGCAAAGCGTTGCCAAAACCGAAGCCGACATTCAAGCCAGCTGGGACTATGCCTGTGCAGGCATGCGAGGTGATCGCAAAAAAGTCATCGTCGAAGAGTTCATCAACTTTGAGTTTGAAAT
>RFVJ01000329.1 GCA_009928125.1 Betaproteobacteria bacterium | reverse complement strand
ACGCCTGCGACTGAACTCAAAGCCGGTCAAAACGGCGTTGTGGTGTTGGACACCACACCATTCTATGCAGAGTCGGGTGGCCAAGTGGGCGACCAAGGCTGGTTGCAAACAGCGGGTGCCAAGTTTGAAGTGGCCGACACCTTGAAGATCAAGGCCGATGTGTTTGGTCACCATGGTGTGTTGTTGGAAGGCAGCCTCAAAGTAGGCGACGCAGTGCAAGCGCAGGTCAACACCGACATGCGCGCGGCCACCGTGCGCAATCACTCGGCCACACACTTGATGCACAAAGCTTTGCGTGAAGTGCTGGGCGACCACGTGCAGCAAAAAGGTTCCTTGGTGAATGCCGAGCGCACACGTTTT
Source organism: Betaproteobacteria bacterium (assembly GCA_009928125.1). Lineage (GTDB taxonomy): Bacteria > Pseudomonadota > Gammaproteobacteria > Burkholderiales > Burkholderiaceae_C > Limnohabitans_A. The sequence goes on along the minus strand of RFVJ01000329.1, from coordinate 1,485 downwards.
GACTTTGCGCACAACGCCCCCATCACCGATGCACAAATCTTGGCCATTGAAGCCAAAGTGAACCAAGAAATTTGGGCCAACCCCGCCACGCAAGCCCGCGTGATGGACATTGAGTCCGCGCAAAAAACAGGCGCCATGATGTTGTTCGGCGAGAAGTACGGTGAAACCGTGCGCGTGTTGGACATCGGCTCTAGCCGTGAACTGTGCGGCGGTACGCACGTGCACCGCACAGGCGACATCGGTTTGTTCAAAGTGGTGGCAGAGAGCGGTGTGGCCGCAGGCGTGCGTCGCATTGAAGCTGTGACCGGTGGCAATGCCTTGGCCTACTTGCAGTCCTTGGAAGCCACTGTGTCCAAAGCAGCAGGCAGCTTGAAAGCGTCTCCTTCAGAACTGAATAGCCGCATCGCCCAAGTCTTGGACCAAGTGAAATCCTTGGAAAAAGAAATGGCCGCGCTCAAAGGCAAATTGGCCTCATCACAAGGCGATGAGCTCATGACCCAAGCCGCTGATGTGAAGGGGGTCAAAGTCTTGGCCGCCTTGCTGCCAGGTGCCGATGCCAAAACTTTGCGCGACACGATGGACAAATTGAAAGACAAACTGAAAACTGCTGCCATTGTGTTGGCTGCGGTGGACGGTGACAAAGTTCAATTGGCCGCAGGTGTGACCGCGGACACCACGGGCAAAGTGAAGGCGGGTGAGTTGGTGAACTTCGTAGCCCAGCAAGTGGGCGGCAAGGGCGGCGGCAAGCCCGACATGGCCATGGCAGGTGGCACGGATGCAACCCACCTCAATGCGGCACTGGCCAGTGTGCAGGCTTGGGTGACCGAGCGCTTGTGATGTTTCAATTGGCATGACGATTTCATCGTCAGAAATTTGAGTTTGAAGAAAGCCCCGAGAGGGGTTTTTTTCATGGATGAATCAACTGAGTTTGAGAACTCTGCAACTTTCAAAGCTTCGTTCAACACCCGTCAGTGGGTCGTTGAAAGTGATCGTTTTTGCCAAAAGCTGCAATGGCGCATCGAAATCATTCGGCGCATCTGCAGCGCGCTTGACCACCGGATAAAACTGATCGCCCACCAAGGGTAGTCCGAGCGCATTCATGTGCACCCGCAATTGATGGCGTTGGCCAGTGACGGGTTTCAAGACATAACGCGCCAAAGCTGGCGGCGATGTGGTGAGGGTTGACATGACTGAGGCGTTGCCATCCAAGCGCTCAATACAGTCAATCCAAGTTTCGCTGTTCCAAATTTCGCCCTCTTGTATTTCATCCGCGCCCAACCCACGCATCCTGAAAAACTGCACATCTTCCACCATCCTGCTTTTGTGTGTCAGTGGAAATTCAAGTCTCAAGGGAGAGGACTCGGGCGCCCCCGCAATCGCCTCGTATGTTTTCTCAACTTGTCGAAGCCTGAACAAGGATTGATATGCATCGCGGTCTTGCGCTCGAACACTGAACACCACAAGACCTGCAGTCTCTCGATCAAT
>RFVJ01000328.1 GCA_009928125.1 Betaproteobacteria bacterium | reverse complement strand
TTATGAAAAGAGCTTGGCCAAGATGGCAGAAGCTTTTGGGGAGGATGCCTTGTGGGCTTTCAAACCCACCCGAGAGGGCAACACGGTGGTCTTGGCGCAGCGCACACCCAGCAGGCCCAAGCGCGAGGTTTTGCTGACCCAAGCAGAAGCCATCGAGAATCGATTTGGCCTGCCTGCCACCAAATGGTTGCGCGTTTTCAAGCCCTTGGTGAAATAAATCGACGCAACGCTGTCTTTTGCAAATGTGCGCCCCTTCGGCCTCAAACCTAGGGTTAACCCAAAGAGTTGGGCGTTTTCTTTCGCATTCTGTAGGTGAAATCCACATCCCTAGAGGCTTGTGAAGGCCCCAAAATCCCGCCATCCCAAACTTTTTGGAGGAGTGTCCCTGTGAAAATCAAAAGTTCGAAAGACTTTTTCTCCGGCCTGATGTTCACCGTTGTCGGTGCTTCATTTGCCTACGGAGCAACAAGTTACACCATTGGTACCGGCGCCCGCATGGGCCCAGGCTACTTTCCCCTGCTCTTGGGCGTGATTTTGGCGTTGTTAGGCGCTGCGATTTTGTTCAAGTCATTGGTGGTTGAAACCCCTGACGGCGAACCCGTTGGCAAATGGGCTTGGAAGCCCTTGTTCTTCATCATTGCCGGTAACTTGTTATTCGGTGTGCTCTTGGGTGGTTTGCCAAGCATTGGTTTGCCCGCCATGGGTTTGATTGCCGCTATTTTCGGCACCACCATTGTGGTCAGCATGGCCGGTGACGAATTCAGCTTCAAAGAAACCATCGTGTTGAGCGCCATCTTGTCCGTGATGAGCTACGGCGCGTTCATCATGCTGCTCAAACTGCAGTTCCCTGTGTGGCCAACTTTCATCAGCGGCTAAGGAGTAATCAATGGACTTGTTCAATAACTTGGCGCTCGGTTTTGGTGTTGCTTTCACCTTCCAAAACCTGATTTACGCTTTCATCGGTTGTTTGCTGGGCACCTTGATTGGTGTGTTGCCTGGCATTGGCCCTGTGGCAACCATTGCCATGCTTTTGCCTGCAACGTATGCATTGCCCCCCATTGCGGCATTGATCATGCTGGCCGGTATTTACTACGGCGCCCAATACGGTGGTTCTACCACTGCCATTTTGGTGAACTTGCCAGGTGAGTCTTCATCTGTGGTGACCGTGATCGACGGCTATCAGATGGCCCGCAAAGGCCGTGCAGGTCCGGCCTTGGCAGCGGCCGGTTTGGGTTCATTCTTCGCAGGTTGCGTAGGTACCTTGATCTTGGCGGCCTTTGCGGTGCCCTTGACAGAAGTGGCCTTCAAATTCGGTCCTGCTGAATACTTCTCGCTCATGATCTTGGGCTTGATCGGTGCGGTGGTGCTGGCTTCGGGCTCCTTGCTCAAAGCGGTGGCCATGATTGTGCTGGGCTTGTTGCTTGGCTTGGTCGGTACCGACGTGAACTCGGGCGTGGCCCGTTTCAGCTTCGACATTCCTGAACTCACAGACGGCATTGGTTTCATTACCATCGCCATGGGTGTGTTCGGCTACGGCGAGATCATCACCAACTTGGCACAACCCGAAGACAAACGTGAAGTTTTCTTGGGCAAGGTGACAGGTTTGTTACCCACCAAAGAAGACTTCCGTAACATGTTGCCCGCGGTATTGCGCGGTACCACCATCGGTTCGATCTTGGGCATCTTGCCAGGTGGCGGTGCGTTGTTGGCTGCTTTTGCGGCTTACACCATCGAGAAGAAAACCAAACTGCGTCCTGGTGAAGTGCCCTTCGGCCAAGGCAATATTCGCGGTGTGGCAGCCCCTGAGTCTGCCAACAACGCGGGTGCGCAAACCTCCTTCATTCC